>NZ_JBMPPH010000010.1:0-115051 GCF_049340285.1 Undibacterium sp. SXout20W
AGAAACGGACAGTGCGTGGCTTAAATAGCGCTTAGGAAATGGAATTGCGTTAGACATAAATAATCCTGGGGTTGAAATAGATGAAAATGTAATAGCTGCAACAACAAATAAAAAATCGCCGGAGCGAGAAAAATGACGAAACTTAAAATCACATTCACCAAATTTAAAAATGGTTGATGTTCAATGGTTGATGTTCAATGGTTGATGTTCAATGTGACTTCCACATATGCACCAAACTCAAATAATCTGAAGTCGATGAATTAAGTTTTTAAATGATTTTTTTTCTTACGATGGCTCGCATCCTAAGAAAGATTTGTGACAAGAAAAAGACATTGAGAAATGGGGAATTTTCTTGTTGTATTTGGCTTTAATTAAGTTAATTTTAATTTTCGAGATAAAAAAATATGCCTCAATCGCGATGTAAAGTTTTTAAGCATTCTTTAAGTATTTCTTAATTTCTCTTTAAATATCATCAGAAAAATTTCTTAAAAGAAATTATTTTGCAATTGCGGCGAACTCTGAGATGATGGCAATCGACGTTTATAAATTTCTTGCTTAAAAAAACGACTATCTGAGAAAGAAAGAATCGAAGTACATGAAATTATTAGTGATTGAAGATGACTTAATGATCGGTGAGAGTCTGGTTGAGGGCTTGCAAAAAGAAGGATACCAAGTCAACTGGGTGACTGATGGACTGGCCGCAGAGGCGACGTTGGCAAATACAGATTATCAATTGGTACTGCTTGATCTTGGCTTGCCTAAGAAACAAGGCCTGGATGTATTGAGTAGATACCGACAAAACAAAGGTAGCGCTGCAATATTAATTATTACCGCGAGAGATGCTACTTTTGACCGCATAAAGGGTCTCGATACTGGCGCTGATGATTATCTGGTAAAACCGTTTGATCTCGATGAGTTGTACGCGAGAATACGAGCTTTGTTGAGGCGCTGCCATTTGTTACAAGAGACAGTGCTTAGTCACTGTGGATTAAGTTTGAATACGTCGACTCATGAAGCATTTTTTCAAGGGAATGAAATTCATTTATCACTCAACGAGTTTAATCTTATGTTGGCTTTATTAGATACACCGGGAAAGGTGATTTCGAAGGCAAAGTTAGAGCAGAAAATTTACGGATGGGATGAAGATATTGAGAGCAACACGATCGAAGTCTATATTCACATGTTGAGAAAAAAATTGGGCGCAGAATTTATTAAAAATGTTCGTGGCGTTGGATATAAATTAATGAATGACCTGGGAAAATGAGAACCATACGCCAGCAACTGTTGCTCGGACTAATGTCCGGAATGGTGATTACTATTATCGTCGTTTGCATCTGCAGTTATCTCAAAGTCAGACATGAAACCAATGAGTTATTTGATTATCAGCTAAAGCAAATTGTTCGCTCATTTCCCGCCAATATGAGTTTGCAGCAAAGTGAGACAACAGACAAACATCCAGGCAAGAAAATTGTCGTTCAAGTTTGGAATAAAGACCGCGTCATGGTGTTTACATCAAATCCTGCAAAAAATTTACCGTGCTATGAAAAAACTGGCTTTTTCGAGGTGATAGCAGGTGGTAATGCCTGGAGAATTTATAGTGAAGAAAGTAACCAGCAAGTAGTTCAGGTTGGTCAATTGATTTTGGACAGAGAAAAAATTGAGCTTAGTCTTGCATTGCGTTCTTTAATTCCCTTTCTGATATTGATACCGGTTTTGGCTTCGTTGATATGGTTTGTTGTTGGCCGTAGCTTGCAGCCGCTGACTAAATTGGCCAATGCATTAGGTGAGCGTTCCGCAGATTCATTGCAGGCGCTTGAAACGCAAGCTTATACGCCAGAAATGATGCCGATTGTGAATGCAATTAATGCCTTATTTTTACGCGTCGACAGTTCTATTCAATTACAAAAAATGTTTGTTGCAGATGCTGCACATGAACTGCGGACCCCCTTGGCAGCACTTAAACTGCAATTGCAGTTAGTGGAGCGCATGACTGATGAGGAAGAGCTTAAATCGGGAATAAAAAAATTACATGAGCGCTTGAATCGCGCTACCCATTTAGTTCAGCAATTACTCATTTTGGCGCGTCAAAGTGATGCGGATGAGCAAAAGATAGATCGGAAAATATCGTTGCCAAAATTAGCACGACAAGTTGTTGGCGATTTTTCTTTATTGGCTGAAAATAAAAATATCGATCTCGGTGTTGACGTCAGTGAGGAAGATATTTTTATCCAGGGCAATATTGATTCGTTACGCGTCATGTTAGGAAATGTTGTTGATAATGCGATTCGCTACACCGCGAACAATGGACGTGTTGACGTTAGTGTAAAAAATGATGGGAACAGGTTTTCAATTATCGTTAGTGATAACGGTATGGGAATCCCTGTCACCGATCGAGAGCGCATTTTTGATCGGTTTTATCGCGTTGAAGGTAGTGGTGAGTCAGGTAGCGGGTTGGGGCTGGCTATTGTTAAGAATGTCGCTGAGTTGCATGGTGCAACAATTCTTTTGTCTGATGCGCCGGGTGGTACAGGGTTAGTATTTACAATTTCATTTGAATTTTCCGATTTCAACAATGTTGAACAATGTTGAACAATGTTGAAAAAAGCGTAAATCTAAGACTCTATATCAGCAACCTCAGCAACCTCAGCGAGATGCACTCTTGCGTCAGTTGTTTCGCGTCTGCTGGCGGTGGTGGACGAACATATTGTTTTTAGCACCGACATGCGCCACACGTAGTGGGCGGCATTGGAAACTTATCCTATATGCCAATATCACTGGATAGAATTAGATGCGTTGAACGTATCGAACCATGTGGATTTTGTCATGGAGTAGACAGCGGTTTCTTCGTTGTACCAATGTTCTAAACCTTTATACGTCATGCCAAGTTTGATCATCACAATTGATGAATCAGTATTTTCTGGCATACAAACCGCGCAAAGTGTCTCTGCTTGTAGCTCCTCGAAAGCAAACCTTGCCATGCTTCTGGCTGCCTCGGATGCGTAGCCCTGATGCCATTTGTCAGGACGTAATCTCCATCCTATTTCAAGTGGGTTAGCGCGGTCACGTCCCAAGTGTTGGATGCAACCAGCGCCGATAATTTCATTGTTTTCAATGTCAATAAAACTCCACCAAGAGTAACCAAATTCCGCCCAACGTTCCTGCACACGCGAAATCATTGCTATCGTCTCTTCTCTGGTCTCGGCCTTACCGGAAATAAATCGCATCACTAATGGATCGCTGTTTAATTTGCACAGCCCTTCAAGATGGCTTTCATTGATAGGTTCTAGACGAAGGCGTTTTGTTATGAGTGTCGTCATCGCGGATGCCTTAGATTTTCTTGATAAATAAGAAAGTGATAGTAGCGTTGACGGCAAAATTCTTCAAGAGAAATGATGCCAAATAATGCCTGCAACGATGAATAAATAAGTGGGAGTATATTATTTTTCGTTTCTGGTTTGATGTAGATGTATTGGATTTTATGTTTCAAAAAATAAAAAAACCACCTGTATTGCACAGGTGGCTTCGTCTGATAAGTAAACCCGGTGAGATTGGTTTTAACTTAACGTTTGAATTTTAGCTCAGCGATGCGATCAGCGACGATACTGGTCGCCAGGCCTTCCGCGTCAGCACGGGCGAACACTTCTGCTAAAGTGTCGCCGATGCGGCGTACGTGAGCATCCATGCCGTCTTCAGGTGTGTTCAGGTATTCATAGCAAACCTTGATAATGCCACCAGCGTTGATGACAAAATCTGGCGCGTACAAAATTCCTTTTTGACGGCACGCGTCGCCGATTTCTGGCGAGGCTAACTGATTATTGGCGGCACCAGCGACAATGGTCGCTTTCAGACGCGATAAAGTGTCAGTGTTCAAGGTTGCACCCAACGCACAAGGTGCATAGATATCCGCTTGAACATCATAGATGGCGTCGATACCAACTACTTCGGCATTTAACTCTTCTTGTGCGCGCTTCAGCGCAGCCTGATCGATGTCAGCAACGATCAATTTCGCACCGGCTTCTTTCAAGCGACGTGCATAGTCGTAACCCACATGGCCCAGCCCTTGCAACGCAACGGTCAAACCTTCCATGGTGTCACGCTTCAACTGATGCTTGACAGCCGCTTGCGCGCCGACGAAGCAACCTAATGCTGTATAAGGTGATGGATCGCCACGATCACCAAGACCGGCCACAAATTTAGTTTTACTGGCAACACTTGCCATGTCAGAAGGGCTAGTGCCAACATCTTCTGCCGTAACATAGCGACCACCCAGGCGTTCTAAGGCTTCACCAAGTGCTTCAAACAAAGCAGGTGTTTTGTCAGTTTTCGGGTTGCCGATAATGACACTTTTACCGCCGCCGATAGGCAGTCCGGCAACCGCATTTTTATAGGTCATACCGCGGGACAGGCGCAATACATCGCGTACGGCTTCAGCTTCGCTTGCATAGTTCCACATCCGGCAACCACCCATTGCTGGGCCAAGGTTGGTGTTGTGAACGGCGATAATGGCTTTGAGTCCGGATTTAGCTTCAGAGGCAAAAACGACTTGTTCGTGATTGTCAAAATTGATTTCGTTAAATACAAAAGCGGTCATGCTTATGGCTCCGCGCGGAAGGGAGATTCTTTGTGCCGGATATGGCTGAATCATTTTCCGCAAAAAATGTGAATAAAATGATAAAAATAAGTAAAAAACTGACGAACGTGCGATTGCTTACGGGTTGTTGTAATCAATGCAACTAGCTGGTGATTGTGTCACGCGCGCCGAAGTATAAAGGAGGAGTGGGTATTAACTCAAATTAAATTGCTTTTTAGGCAATTTAAGGATTGAGATTCTCTCGCGATGTTTCTTGACGATACGGATGAGTTTTGCTGACAAAAGTCTGCTGATACGTGAAAGTGAGCAATGTGTTTTTATGCTGCTTCCTTATCAGCGTTTGCATGGATTAGTGCGATGATCTCCGCTAAGTAACGCGTTTGAGATTTAACACAGCTGCCACGCGAATAGGAATTCATAAACCCGTGCTTCGTACCTTTTGCCATTTCAGCTGACTGACCATGGCGATTCAAATCATCGACCAAAGCAGAGGGATCAAATGCTGCTTCTTCCTCAGCAAAAATGAGACGCATCGGACAAACTGGCTTAATTTCCCGAAAATCCCGAATGCGAGAGCCATAAAATAAAACCGCGTGTTCGACGGATTTCATACACTCCTGGGCACTATTGATCCACAGAGCACTGGCGCCAGCACTAAATCCGATAACAAATCGCAATGCCGATTGGTCCTGCAGAATACCAAGCAGCTTATTCGTATAACGTGCTATACCTCCTTCAACAATAAAGGCTTGGTAAGCGTCGTGTTCGGTACGGAACTCTGTTTCATTATCGTCCCAAGGGCTGACAACGAGGGCATTGATACCAAGTTGGCGTACTAAACCGGATACTGCGGGTGTATGTCCAAATACATCAGTTGCAATTAAAACTGTCGCAGGTGGTCGGGGCGTGGTGGAGGGGGTGCTGGAAACGATGACTGACACAAAGAATGAGGGAAAAGCAAAGGAGGCCGGAGACTACCGGAGTTGTAGTGAAATTGCAAGGAAAAAAGCCGTGGAATGGCGCGCGATTAGCTGCTCGGTGAGCGCAAATAACGACGTAAATAGCAAGAAATGCATTTTATATTTGAATATCTCAATGCCTGATTGACAAGAACTTTAACTCTCATAGATACTGCTTAGCTAACAAGAAATACGCGAAGAATTTATCCTGAAACAAGCGATACCAGCTGGCAGCAAATGCGTCAAAAACGATATTAGTCGCCCTGGGTCTGAATCAGAAAATACCCTACTCGCGTTTACCACTTCTGAAATCCGGAGACTCACCATGTTACGACCTCATCTATTCGTGTTGGCTATCACTCTCGCATTGGCAGGTTGTAGTAAAGAAAAACCCGACGATAAAAAAGTGAGTGCTTCAGCAACGGTTTCTGATCAGACTTTAAAGGTCACGCAGGAAGATCTGCTACTCATCCACAGCAATGCCTTATCCTCGGGGCCGGTCATTACAGGTTCGGTTCAGCCAGAGCGCAAAGCAGATTTGCGGGCAGAAATTTCCTCCGTCGTTTTGCAAGTGCTCAAAGAAAACGGTGAAACAGTCAAGCGTGGAGATTTATTAGTGCGCCTGGACGATACATCGATTAAAGACGGTCTGCATTCCGCTGAAGAGGCAGAACGGGCTGCGGTTCAGACTTTTGATCAGGCTGAACGCCAATTCCAACGTTTGAAAACACTGCGCGCATCAGGCATGACCTCAACGCAACAGTTAGAAGATGCAGAGATTCGTCGCAATAATACCCAAAGTGACCTGGTCGCCGCCAAAGCACGGACTGTGCAAGCGCGACAACAGTTACAGCGCACGGAAGTACGAGCTCCATTTGATGGCGTTGTCAGCGAACGCAAAGTGTCGTCGGGCGATACGGCACAGTTGGGTAAAGAGTTAGTAAAAGTCATCGATCCTACCAGTCTGAGATTTGAAGGCTTAGTTTCCGCGGACAAAGTGAATCAGCTAAAGGTCGGCCAATCGGTGAGTTTTCACATCAATGGCTATGGTGATCAGGAGTTTAACGGAAAGATCAAACGTATTGATCTGGCTGCAAATCCGACCACCCGCCAGGTAGAGGTGTTGGTGACATTTAATGACAGCGTACAACCGCGTGTTTCCGGTTTATATGCAGAGGGTGTCGTCGAGGCAAGCGCAACGCAATCATTGACGTTGCCGAGCTCTGCAATTGTACGTGAAGGAGACAAAGCTTTTGCGTGGGTGCTCAAAGATGGAAAGATCCATAAGACTGCTTTAACTATGGGAGAGCGCGACGCTCGCCATGGTGACTATGCGATACAAGTAGGATTGAAAGACGGAGATCGCGTCATCCGCAACCCAATTTCCATCTTAAAAGATGGGCAACCAGTCCAGCTGGTCGCTTCCGCCACCACGCAACTGCCCCTTGCTTTGCCCGGTTCAGTTACCACGCCGGCAGGCCAGTCAGCCGCTAATTCGTCGGGGAAATAAGCCATGTTTTTATCCGATTTCAGTATCAAACGCCCAATAGCGATGATTGTTATCATCATCGCTTTAATGGCGCTCGGCTTGTTGGCACTTAAAAAGCTGAAGGTCAATCAAATTCCAGATGTACAACAGCCTGTGTTAGTCGTCAGTATTCCCTATCCAGGGGCGTCACCGGATACAGTGGAGCGCGAGATCATTAATCGTGTCGAAAAGGCGATGCAAAGTATTACCGGTGTCTATCAATTGCGTTCAACAGCGAACGAAGGTTCGGCGACGATCGTTTTGATTTTCAATTTTGGTAAAAACATGGTGGAAGCCTCGGATGAAGTGCGTAATTCGATTGCTTCTGTTCGTTATAAATTGCCGGTAGAAATGCGCGAGCCCGTTTTGGAAAGGCGAGATCCATCCGCCGAGCCCATTATGCAATTGGCGTTGTCATCGGATAGTCTGAGTCACGCCGAAATTTCGCGCAAGGCGGAAGACGAATTGGCGGATAAGTTTCGTGCTATCGATGGTGTCGCCACTGTCAATGTCGATGGTGCATTGAGACGCGAACTAAGCGTGTTGCTTCACGCACAAAAGTTACGTGAATATAATGTGTCCGTTTCGGAAGTCGTCACTGCACTGAGGAATCAGAATACAACGGCCCCTGTGGGTAAAGTGACCGGGCATTTGACCGAGCAAAGTATCCGCTTGATTGGTCGTATTGAGTCTCCACAAGACTTTCAGGCCATTGTTGTTAAACACCGCGGCAACGAAGTAATACGGCTGGCGCAGGTTGCAGAGATTAAAGACGGTTTCGCGGAACTCAATGGTCTTAGTATGCATAACGGCCATCCGAACGTGGGGTTGTCAATTACACGCTCGCGAGATGCCAGCACGGTGTCTGTAGCGAATCGGGTTCGTGAATTGGTCACGGAAATTAATAAGTCACTGCCTAAGGGGACATTACTGGAAATCACCCAGGATGGTGGTAAAGATGCCGAGAGCAGTTTGGACAATGTGATTGAATCACTGATGTTTGGCGCCGTCTTGACCATCTTTGTGGTCTATGTATTTTTGAATTCCTGGCGTTCAACATTAATTACAGCCTTGAGTTTGCCAACCTCTGTGATTGCTGCTTTCATCGCTATCTGGCTCTGTGGATTTACGCTCAATTTCATGACCCTACTGGGATTGTCATTAGCTATTGGCGTCTTGATTGATGATGCCATTGTGGTGCGCGAAAATATTGTTCGCCACATGGAGATGGGAGTAGACCGACGTACCGCTGCGAGCAACGGCACGAAAGAAATTGGCTTAGCGGTAGCATCAACAACGTTTTCGATTATCGCCGTATTTATTCCAGTCGCATTTATGCCGGGCATTTCAGGTGAATGGTTTCGCCCGTTTGCATTGACGGTCGCCAGTTCAGTGCTGGTCAGTTTGTTTATTTCATTTACCCTTGATCCCATGTTATCAGCGTATTGGGGTGATCCGGTCGGCCATCACCTGGCGCCCAAGAAAGGGATCAGTCTTGTCCTCGCACGGTTTAATGATTGGTTTGATCACCAGGCTGATCGTTACGGTCATGTGATTGCCTGGGCCTTACATCATCGGGCATGGATGGCAGTGATTGCCGGTGCGTCATTTGTTGGTGCAATTGCCTTACATGTGACCTTTGGCGGTTCCAGTTTTTTACCAAGTGCTGATAATGGCACGATTTTCATTGATATCCGTACCCCATCGAGCTCCAGTCTTGAATATTCGCGCCTCAAAGTGGAGCAGGCTGCAGGCCTGGCGCGCAGTATGAAAGTCACTAAAGCCACCAATAGTACGGTTAATAGTGGTGGTGGAAGGGTTTATGTCGATATTGGTAAAAGTACCGAACGTCAACAATCCGCCGCGGAGGTCGCAGGCGATTTACGTAAGTTGCTGGTTCAAATCATTGGCGCTGAATATGTGGTGCAGGATGATCTTGGAAATGGCGGCGGCAAACCGGTACAGATTAATTTCTCAGGTCCGGATGCTCGTAAGTTATTGATTATTGCCAATGAGTTTATGGATCAGCTGCGCAAGGTCAAAGGCGCAGTGGATGTCGGTTTGTCGCAGCAAGATCCGAAAGATGAATTGCAGATAGAGCTCAATCGGGGGTTGGCAAATTCATTAGGAATTTCCGTTAATGATGCCGCGCAAGCATTACGAGTTGCCTTTGCCGGTGTCGAGGTGGGTGATTGGGTCGATCCGACAGGTGAAGCACGCGATGTCGCTGTGCGACTACATCCGGACGACAGGATCAACGCCGAAAACATCGAACGCCTGCCTATCGCCGTCAATAATAGTGACACCATGGTACCGCTAGAGCAGATCGCCAAAATTACAATGGGTAAAGGACCATCACAAATTAAGCACACCGATGGTCGGCGCATGATGGCGGTATCTGCCAATACGCAAGGCAGATCACCGGGCGAAGTGACTGCTGATGCATTGAAAATCGCTAAGGCAATGAGTTTCCCGCCGGGATACACGCTTGACCTTGGCGGTGCTGCGCGAGATCAGAAGGAATTATTCACTGAAATGACCATTGCGCTCGTCATGGGTATCGGTTTGATGTATCTGATCCTGGTAATGCAGTTTGGTTCGTTTACTGCACCGATTCCTGTCATGTTGTCATTACCGCTGAGTTTGATTGGCGTCGTGCTGGCTTTACTGCTGACAAACGGCACATTGAATCTGATGAGTTTCATTGGCATCATTATGCTGATGGGGCTAGTGGCGAAAAACGCGATTCTGTTGCTCGACTGCGCCCGGACCCGTGAGCAAGAGGGTTTCGATCGTGAAGAAGCCTTAATGTATGCCGGACGCAAACGCTTACGCCCGATTTTAATGACGACGTTTGCCTTGATTGCAGGTATGTTGCCAGTAGCAATTGGCTTGGGCGAGGGAGGAGAATTTTATCGTCCACTGGCAATTGCAATTATTGGTGGCACCATTACGTCGACATTGCTGACACTATTGGTTGTGCCGACCTTTTACGACAGCATAGAAATTAATCGTGATCTCATGATGACGAAATATCGTTCTCGTGCTGAGCGTTGGAATCCATTGTTTGCAGTGGTGATGACAATATTGGAAGTGCTTTTGACGGTGTTCTTGATTGGTTTTATTGTCCGTCTTCCTATGCGGACTTTCAGGAAAGTGAAGCCAGCAAATATTATTTAAAGACGTTAAAGCCATGCGAAAGAAGAAGAGTATTTCCTGATTCAGGTGCTGAAAATAGGCTAAAAATTGACCAAATTTTGGCTTGACTTGCTGCTTTTAAATCAGGATACTGCGTCGCTAATATATTTGGGGTAAGTTTCACCTAAGCCTGTTATTCACTGATGACAGGCACCTATTATTTAAAAGCGGCCTTTATCCGGGCCGCTTCTTTATTCTTCAAAAAAAATGAACTGGAGAGACACATGAGTCAAACAGCAGCGACCGCTGTGACAGCGAAGATGCCGTCGCAGATACCATACATCATTGCCAACGAGGGTTGTGAACGCTTTAGTTTTTATGGCATGCGCAATATTCTCACCTCGTTCCTGATAAGTAGTCTGCTGCTGTCGATGCCAGAAAATATGCGTGCTGGTATGGCAAAAGAGATTTTTCACACCTTTGTCATCGGCGTGTATTTCTTTCCTTTGCTCGGTGGCTGGTTAGCGGATCGTTTTTTTGGTAAATACAATACGGTGTTCTGGCTCAGTTTGGTGTACTGCGCAGGTCATGCTTGCCTGGCGATGTACGACGATAATCCACGTGGATTTTATGTTGGCTTGTTTTTAATTGCATTAGGGTCGGGCGGAATTAAACCTTTGGTCTCGTCGTTTGTCGGCGATCAGTTTGATCAAAGTAACCGTAATCTCGCACAAAAGGTATTTGATGCGTTTTATTGGATCATTAATTTCGGTTCTTTCTTCGCTTCATTGTTAATGCCTATTTTCTTGAAACAATATGGCGCCAGCATCGCCTTTGGTATTCCGGGTGTTTTGATGCTGATCGCAACGATTATTTTTTGGTCGGGACGTAAAAAATATGTGCACGTTGCACCGGTTGCCAAAGATCCACATTCGTTTTTGAATGTCGTACGCACCGCTTTATTGACTGAAGTTGCCGGGAAACCCCGTACAGGCTTATTTGTCGCGGTATTTGGTGTCGCAGCAGCAGTTGGTGCATTAGCAACGACACCAAGTTTGGGACTGGTTCCGGCTTTTTGTCTTGCTTTAGTCTTGCTGCTGGGGTTTGGCGGTATTGGCGCATGGATACAATTAGATCGCGCCTACGGTATTCATCCTGATGCGACGGTGGATGGTGTTCGTTCTGTCTTGCGTGTACTGGTTATTTTTGCTTTGGTCACACCTTTCTGGTCGTTGTTTGACCAAAAAGCATCCACCTGGGTGGTACAGGCCAATTCCATGACCAAGCCTTCTTGGTTTCAATCATCGCAGATGCAAGCGTTGAATCCAATGCTGGTAATGCTGCTGATCCCGTTCAACAATTTGGTCCTGTATCCACTGTGCAAGCGCCTGGGTTTAGAACTTACGGCATTGCGTCGTATGGGCTTAGGCATTGCTTTCTCAGGCATCGCATGGATTGTGGTGGGTTTCATGCAAATTGCAATAGACGGCGGCAACGCGTTGTCGATTACATGGCAGGTCTTGCCATATGCTTTGCTCACAATGGGTGAAGTACTGGTTTCTACAACAGGTCTCGAATTCGCTTATGGTCAGGCACCTTTGGCGATGAAAGGCGTAATTATGAGTTTTTGGAGCCTGTCAGTGACCATCGGTAATCTATGGGTCTTGTTAGCCGATGCCAGTGTTAAAAGTGCGCCGGTATTGGAACAAATTAAGACGACAGGGATCAGTAGCACGGCTTTCTTGATGTTCTTCTTTGCCGGTTTTGCATTGTTGGCAGCCCTAACATTTGCTGTTTACGCAAGAAGTTATAAAATGCTCAACAACTATCGACAAGCATGAGTTGAATTTCCAAGTCCATTGAACATTGTTCATCGCGACGTAAAAGTTTAGGTATTTTTTCAAGTACCCAAAAACGAGATTGTGATTATTCCAATCTCGTTTTTACTTTTTTATCCGCAAATATAGGAATAATCTACTTAATTCTTTGTATTTATTGCTTTTTATTCCTACATTGAAGAGCTCATTTTGTAAGTTTAAAAATGCAAATAACATTTGAAAATATTGATATTTTAGAAAGTGATCTTAAACAACACATTGTTAATTAAGTTTAAAAGATAGGTATCTAGGGCAAAGTTGGATGCAAGTTGCTTTAAGGTAGAATTTTCCTGAATGAAATAATTAATGAGAATTAAAAATTTTTTTTATCAGGCCGCGAACTTTAAAAAAGTACTAGTCATTTAGGGAGATGAAATGTCTATCGCAAAACGTCTTTATTTGCTTATTTTATTTGTCAGTATTGCCATGTTGATGGCGACGGGTATTGGTTTATATCAAATTAATCGGGTATTTAATGCCGCTAATTTTGCTAACGTTAATGTGGTGCCGAGTTTGCTTGAGTTAGATCGGGCTGCCGACGCAATTGCAAATATACGGGTCAAAACCTGGCAAAGTTTGGCAACCAACGACGAAGAAAAAAAGAAAGCTTTACACGATAGTATTGGTCCAGAAAAAGTAAAAGTAGAACAGGCATTAAGTAAGTATGAAAAAGAGGATATTGCCGATGATAAAGACAAAAACCTGTTGATCGACGAAAAAAGTAAGATCGCTGCTTACTTTTCGCTCATAGAAAAAGTAATGGCTCAGGATGCAGAAGGCAAACATGACGAGGCAATGCAATACATTTTCAGCAATCAAGAAACAATTGCAAAAATGTCAGCCGCTATTGCCGCCCATCGTGAATATAACATGCAGGTCGGTGCGGCTGCTTCAGAGGAGGCTAAACAAATATTAAATCACGCTGATTGGCTTGCGGGTCTGATCGGCATTATTTCTATTGCCGTGGTCGCATTGATGGGTATTACTCTTGCGCGGAAATTGGTTAGTTCCTTGCATCAAGCAATGGCAGTCGCTAAGGCCGTCGCTGAAGGCGATTTAACACAACGTATTGATGTTTCCGGAACGGATGAGGTTGCACAGTTAATGGGATCCATGAAGGAAATGGCATCTAGTCTCGAGGCTATTTGCACGCAGATCCGACATGGAACCGATGCAATTGCCACGGCGTCAGCGGAAATTGCGACAGGAAATATGGATTTGTCTTCTCGCACTGAGCAGCAAGCGGGAGCACTAGAAGAAACTGCTTCGTCCATGGAAGAATTAACCAGTACGGTTAAACAAAACTCTGACAATGCCCGTCAGGCCAATACCTTGGCAAATGCAGCGTCTAATGTGGCGGTCGACGGTGGCGTAGTCGTGTCGCAAGTGGTCGAAACGATGGCGGCAATCAATGACTCCTCGAGAAAAATTGTAGATATCATCAGCGTCATTGACGGCATCGCGTTCCAGACCAATATTCTGGCCTTAAATGCGGCGGTAGAGGCAGCGCGAGCCGGTGAACAAGGTCGTGGTTTTGCCGTCGTCGCGGCAGAGGTCCGTAACCTTGCACAACGTTCTGCATCCGCTGCAAAAGAAATCAAAACACTGATTGATAATTCCGTCGAAAAAGTTGATTCAGGAACCAAGTTAGTAGATCAAGCTGGTGTCGCTATGAATAACATCGTGACGAGCATCCAAAAGGTGAATGATGTTGTCAGTGAAATCAGCAATGCGAGCCATGAACAAAGTTCAGGTATCGATCAGATCAATCAAGCAGTCATGCACATGGATGAAAGCACGCAGCAAAATGCCGCATTGGTTGAACAGGCCGCTGCAGCCGCTTCTTCTTTGCAAGATCAGGCCACACGTTTGACTCAGGTTGTTTCTGTATTTAAGTTAAGTAACGTCGTGAATAGTGCTAGCGGCGTACATTCTGCGTTACCCTCAGTATCGCGTACCAAAACCCCTAAATCGACTACAAGTCCCGCGTTGACCACTACAGCGGCAAAGCGTCAAATTATACCTGCTGCTAAACCTGCACCCAAGGCACGCAATGACGCTTCCTCAGCCAAAGGAAATAACGCTGGTGTTTCCGAAACTGAAGATTGGGAAGAATTTTAATGTGTCACTAAAGCCCTGAAAATTTTTGTTGAGTTTGCATGCCAAGTGACAGGCTTTCAATATTTTTTCAGGGCACTATCGTACTTGCCAATGAGTACAGATTTCATGTCACTTAAAATGTTATTTTTGGTATTCGTATTTCTCGCATGTTTCAAAGCAAGGCTCCCCTTTACGATGTATCTGTCCCTGGCCTTCGTGCGATCACAAAGTAAGATTGTCGCCAAATAATTAATTCCTGCAGCAAGAGTTTGAATTTATCTATCCAGTAAAAGCGGCGTCTGATATTTCACGACTCTTCAGTCCTTTTCTATTAATCGCCAATGCTAGCGATATCCTGGACTTGTCCGGTTTGGTAACCTAAAAATGCGAATCCAGTTACGACGCCGACCAGAAATGTAGGGCAGGATTTGCATTCGTTCATTCACAAATAATTGTCGCAATTAATAGAAATTTTGCGTTGCCTGCTTTATTTCTGAACCATTAGTTATATGACGTTACTGAAGGCACTCATGTTTTTTTCGTGACAGTAATTTGTCTATAAATAATCGATTCTTCTTCGTTCCTTTTGAGTCTAAGGTTCTCCGGTTTTATGAAGATAACTGAAGCGGGGTGCTAAATGACGTTAGTTAAACGAGTTTATTTACTGATTTTATTTGCCACTATTGTTATGTTGATAGCGACAGGTCTTGGTTTATATCAGATTAATCGAGTATTTAATGCCGCCAATTATGTTAACGTTAATAATGCGCTGAGTTTGCTTGAGTTAGATCGGGCTGCCGACGCACTTTCAAATATACGAGTCAACACCTGGCAAAGTTTGGCAACCAACGACGAAGAAAAAAAGAAAGCTTTACACGATAGTATTGGTCCAGAAAAAGCTAAAGTGGAACATGCATTAAGTAAGTATGAAAAAGATGATATTGCCGATGATAAAGATAAAAATCTGTTGATCGACGAAAAAAGTAAGATCGATGCTTACTTTTCGCTCATAGAAAAAGTAATGGCTCAGGATGCAGAAGGTAAACATGACGAGGCAATGCAATACATTTTCAGTAATCAAGAAACAATTGCAAAAATGTCAGCTGCTGTTGCCGCCCACCGTGAATACAATAAGAAAATTTGTGACTCGGGTTCGGTCGAGGCTAAACAGATATTAAATCTGGCTGATTGGTTTGAAGGGATGATCGGTATTATTTCTCTTCTCGTGGTTGCACTGATGGGTATTATCTTTACGGAATATAGTTAGTTCCTTTTACCAAGCAATGGAAGTTGCTACGGCAGTCGTGGAAGGTGATTTGACACAACGTAATGATGTTTCTGGCGCGGACTAGATTGCACAATTTTTGGGATCCATTAGGGATTTTGATTTATGTTTGATCTAAATTTGTCGCTCTGAATGTGAATGTGAATCTGAATGGATCACGACATAGCCAGATAAGGCGCATAACATGCCGAATTTCATGAATGACTTCAGATTTGGTAGTCACATGATTTAAAAACTTGGTATTACGTGCGGCATAGATATTGCGGTGTATCAAAGTTGTTTAACCTGAGCAGAGTAATCTGGTTTCATATTCATTCGACTTGCCTACTTCAATCATGAAGTTCATTGCTTACAAAAAATTGAACTAGTCTGATGCAAGACGGTAATGAATGAAATCTTTTTTGACGTAACTAAGCAGTTTCATCAGTGGATCTCCGCCGACTGATGATTTTTTGCCTGGGTCCGTTATTACGATATTTGCCGGGGAAAATATGAGCCTTAACCATGAACAGCAATTAATACTTAAATCAAAACTCGACAACTCAAAGCAAGCAATTCAAGCGGAGTTACGACTGCATAATCCTAGTCATGAGCAGCAACAAGGTGGCGAAGGTGATGGTGTGATTACGGATGTGCTTAACCATGATGCGATGGCACAATTTTTACATCAGCACGCTGAGTGGCGAGCATTACAAAAAGCGCAGGCTCGTTTAAGTGAAAACATTATCGACGTTTGTTGCACGTGTGGTGCATTGATTCCATTTGCCAGACTGGAAGCAGAACCAACAGTGGAGCGTTGTATTCAATGTCAGGCGGCGCTAGAAGCTGATGACCAACGCTTGCATTTGCATCTACATCCAAGCATGTAGAGTCACGAAAATTCGACTATACGTGTTACAGCGTAGCGTTACATATACACGTTTGGATTAAATCATCTCGGAAAAAACAATGCGTTTTGACACTTGGACGCAGTTACATGGCTAAGAAATAAAAAAGGGCACACAGTGCCCTTTTTTATAATAGAAGTCTTTATGCGCTCAAACGAATGACCAGAAGTGCGTAGATGATGAGAGAGATCAGCGCAATAAATAGCAACGAAATAGTCCGCCACAATGCTTCCCATTTATTCAGGGCATAGGTACCTCGTAACTGTGCAAACATGTGAATTGGTGGTGCAAAGACGGCGAATGCACCGGCACTTGCACTAAAATCAAATCGGCCGAGAATCGTAATCAACATAATCAACAGTGCCATAAATGACAAAGAGTAGAGCGAAAAAACTGCATGATCAAACATGACGTATTGGCGCTTGAAGGCAAACATCAGCCATAAAAAGGGCAAAGAAATCGGCATCAATAAAAAAGCAAATTTAGATGCGGCACTCTTCATTTTATAAAGAATTAAGTCGGGATTTTCTTTTGCATGTTGAATGGCAGCTTTGATCCAGGGACTGACAGTAATATCTTTATCGTCAAGTGTCAGATTTAAAGCATCTTTTAGTTCATCAGCGCTGTCTGTTTTGATATCACTATTTACTTTGAGAATGCTTTTATCATCAGTTTTTGAAGTATTTTTTATGTCTGTCTTGGTTGATTTTAAGGCCACCTCAAGTAAGGAGATTTCAGTGCGGGTACTGGCTATTTCTTCATCCAATTCTTCGATTTTTGCGTCACCTTTGGCAAGGCTTGCTCGCGTTGCGACCAACTTGGCGAGGTCTGCTTTTGCTGTATCGAGATCTTTGTTGATACTCACATGGGCATTTTGTGATTTCTTATCGATATTTTCGGTGTAGTGGGTACTCGTTATTGAAAACACAAAAAACATTAAAAAAATGAGAAATAGAAACAGCGCCAGTGGCGACACGTAACGAGTTCGTTGACCAGCGATATAGTTGCGGGTGAGCTTGCCCGGTGAAAAGATTAATGCTGGAATCGTGCGCCAGGCCTTGGTTTCAAAGTGAAAAATGCCATGTAATAATTCTTCCAGCATATGCAACAAAGAACGATGAATATGCGCCGATTGTCCGCATGCGTGACAGTAGCGACCTGTTAGTACAGTATCGCAATTGGCACAGACACCGTGTTCTTCTGGCGCATAATGTGGATCACGGTTATCGCCTGTTTCATTGACGATGATCGCTTGTGCCAGCGCGTCTGATCCTACTCCTGCATCAACATTCATAGTTTTATCCAAAAAAATTCTAGTCTGGATTGTGCCTGATCCAGCTTGAGTTCTCAAGAAATTGACTGCTTGCTATCAGAGTTTGTTGTTCTTTGATATATCAAAACATCGACGTCTTGTAAAATTTACACGCTACCTTTGCTGACACTTTCGCCATCCTCCGGTTTTAAAGTCCAGAACGTAAGCGATGACACCAAGGTCATCACACCGAGAGTAAGAAAGGCGTGATGGAGTGCGGATGTCACAGCAATCTTGTCCGATTGGGGTAATCCGCTCAGATACCATGCTGTGACTAAAGAGCCGCAAGCTAAACCAAAACTCATGGACATTTGTTGTAAGGTACTGGCGATGGTACTCGCCATACTTGTGTCGTTAGGTTTGATATCGGCATATGCCATCGAATTCATACTGGTGAATTGCAGCGAATTGAAAAAACCTTGCGTCAAACTAAGCAGAACGATCAGGTGCCACGGCGTTTCCGGAGTGATAAGTGAAAATGTACAGATTGTGACCCCTATCATAAGAGTATTGACAATCAATACCTGGCGATAGCCGAAACGACGTAATACGTGACTCGCGATGAGTTTCATAAACATCGCAGCCGCTGCTGCTGGCATCATCAATAAGCCCGATTGCCATGCTGGCAGATTTAATCCCAATTGGTATAGTAAAGGTAATAAAAATGGCAAACCACCAAGGCCAAGACGCGTGATGAAGCCACCGACTACTGAGACACGGAAGGTACGAACTGCGAATAGTTGTAATTTTAAGAGCGGCATGTCGGTATGTTGCGAGTGCCATCCATACCAGGCAAGTAATCCCAGCGACAATATAAATAAGGTCAACGTCAATGTTTGTGAAATTGAATGTTCACCAAAAATTTCCAGCAACCACGATAGCAAAGCGGCACCCGTGCCAAATAGGATTAATCCTTTCACATCCAATGGCCGCGCCTCTTCGCCATAATAATCTGGCATGTGACGGTGAATCAAATATTGCGCCGCCAGACCGACCGGAACATTGACGAAGAAAATGACTCTCCAAGAGAGCCAGTGGACAATCAGCCCGCCAACGGTTGGTCCTAAGAGTGGCCCGATTAATGCGGGAATAATCACAAAATTCATTGCCGACAACAATTCAGACTTTGGAAATGTGCGCACGATAGTGAGTCTTCCAACTGGCATCATCATCGCTGCCCCCATCCCTTGCATAATGCGGGCAGCGACCAGCATCGGTAGATTGAGCGACAAGCCACATAACACTGAAGATAACGTGAAAATGGCTACCGCCAGACTAAATACCTTACGGGTTCCGAACTTATCTGCAATCCAGCCACTCACTGGTATACCGACTGCCAGGCTCAGGATATAACTGGTCACGACCGCTTTTAAGCTCAACGGACTGACCTGCAAGCTAGCCGCCATTGCTGGCACTGCGGTATTGATAATCGTCGAATCCAATTGCTCCATAAACAAGGCAATGGCAACGACCCAGGGAAGATATTTCTTGACGGTAGCAGTTTGCTCAGTAGCGGCGGGGATAGACATAGATGCAGAGGAGAACTATGTAAAGCAAGCATGATAACACCGCCGCGGCATGCTTTTCTAAAGTCGTTTTAGTTTGGTTGGGCAGGAGCAACCCACGTGGTGACAGCGTACGCACGGCGTTGGCGGGTTGCATTCGGCCTGAGAGACTTTCTTTATGTTGATGCGCGTTCTTTTACTTTTTCGGTTTTGCGTTGCAAGACAAAAATCGGCTGCGCCCATTCGGTGTCTTTTTTCTTTTTGCTGGTGATTAGCGTCAATTCGGATGGGTCGTAGACGTCGGTGTTATGCGTCAATGGCGTCGTCATCAGATATTGTGCATCGGTATTTTTGAGGAATTCGCCGACTAACTGAATATTACGAATATCCAAATGGGCAAATGGTTCATCGATAAACACGAAACCGCCCGAGCCATCTTCTGATTTCAACAAGCCAATCAAGAGAATCAGCGACTTCATGACCTGCTGACCACCGGATGCTTCACCGTCATTCATGCCGATAGGGCCTTTGCCATCAAACTTAAACCGGACATGCAAGCCTGCTTGTGCAAGTTGGATGTCATCGTTTTCCAGCTTAACCGGATCGGTGTGAACTTCAATCCCTGCCAATTCACCGAGTTGTTTGATATTTTTGCTGTACGATTTGATCGTAAAGCGTAAGCGGTCCATATACGCAGCACGCGCATTAACGGTGGCTTCAATAGCACGGTTGTTTTGATAGCGGCGCTCGTCGGTTTCCGCTTGACGACCTTGTAGCAGAGCGTTTAAACGGGTGTACTGATCCACTACCGTTGAGTCTGTCTCCCAATCATCACGAGCCAGATTATTCGTCAAACTACGGATGCGGAGTTCGATCTGATGCACGTTTTCATGTTCAGCAACCAAATCCTTACGGTGCGAACTACGTTTCCAATTCGGTGGGAGTGTGTGCCAGGTTGTACGCATCGCACGCAAGGTTTCGAATTGGGCTTTGCGTTCTTCAGCGTGGCGTTTTTCAGATGTGCGTAACTGGGTTTCAGCATCAGCAATCGCAGCCTTCGCTTGCTCCCATTTTAAATGGGCAATTGAACGTTGTTCGGTTGCAGCTTTGAGTAAAGGTGCGAGTTCGCCCAGGCGACTACCGACTTCGATACGTTGCTGTTTGAGCGGTTGCGTATTGCGGCTTGCTTCTTCAAATTCTGCGTGGCGAGCACTCAGCTCTTTTGCTGCGTCAACACCGGCCAGACGCGCTTTATAAGCGCTGATTTCACCTGCCAGTTTGCTGATATTCATCGTCAGCACGTCTTCTTGCGATTGCAGGCGCGGCAATGATTTGAGTAACGCTTCCAGACGTTGGCTACGACCTGCATTACCAAAGCGATAGCGCGAAGCATCGACAAATAAAGAGCGTCCACCACGGCGTTCAAAATGATAAGCGTCGGGGGTAATCCATTCCTGGGAGCGTGGCAGTTTCATGCCTGCTTCAATCGACGCAACCGTGTCGATGCGTTGTAATTGCTCGATCAGCCAGGCCGGTGCTTGTGCCGTGAAGTTCACAACAGACATCAGGCTGCGATCTTTGACGATGGGCGCACTGACACGATCGGGAACGATGAAGTGACTGTACTTTTGTTTTTCACCGATACGATAAGCGGCAGCCGCGTCGCTCGCTTTGTCGAGCAAAATCACCGATGTATAACCGCGTAACACGCCTTCGACGGCGCCTTGCCATTGCGGGTCTGTGACCTCGACAATATCCGGCAACATGCAATGATTGATATTCGCATCATTCAAAGCACGACGCATTTGACGTACATTTTCCGGGTCAGGCAAACTGGATTTACCTTGCAGCGCCGCAATCGTATCCATCTCAGAAGCGATACGTTGACTCAGGCTGTCGCGTTCGGATTTTTGACGTGAAAGCTCGGCTTCTTTCTTTTCCAGATCATCAGCGATGTTAGCAACATCGGCATCGGCTTCGGCGGCTAGTTTTTGTAAGCGTGCTTTTTGCTCCAGCAAACTTTCTTGCGGTTTTAATTTAGCATTGATATGCGAGAGCTTCTCACGCAGCGATGACTCTTCGGATTCTAGTGCGGCTTCTGCTTGCTTGGATTCTGATACCTGTTGGGCTTGTTGTGCCAAATGCTGGCGACGCTCTGTCAAAGCGTCATCCTGGGTCTTCAGGAAACGGCGTGAAGCACGTAAAGACTGGCTGGTCGCGTTGGCTTTTTCCAAGTCTTCGTGATATTGCAGCGTCGGTAAAATTTCTTCTTGCAGATCGCGCTTTTCTTTGCTCAGACTTTCGTATTGGTGGTAATTCGCGACTTTCAGGCGCAAACCTTCGAGGTTGGCTTTTGCGCCTTCGAGTTCGGTTTCAAAACGTTGTAACTCGGTTTCCGTGTCACGCTGATGGCGCTTCGCATCGTCATAGGCATCCAGCACTTCTTTATCGCCGAATACCTGGAACACCAGATCCAGCAATTGGCGCGGTGCATATTCACATAGCTTGTCAGTTTCACCTTGTTCCAGCGCCAGTACTTTTCCCATCGCATTCGATAAACCTGCATGGGATAAGCGTTTACGATAGCTCTCTACGCCAAGCCAATCATTCGCTTCAGTGACTTCTTCGATTTCAACTTTACCACCGCGCATTAAATACTGACGCTTCCAGTCACCGCCATTTTTTTCTATCTTGCAAAACAGAGTGACTTCATCATCGTATAAACCAGACATACGAAATGGACGATTGGAAATCTGTGGCCCCACCGCGCTATTATCGACGACCGAACGTATCCATGCCGTTTGCTGACCAGAGTGACGTGCATAATGTTTGTACGAACGCCCCATCGAACATTCAAGACCGAACAAAGTACGCAAAGCATCCAGCAAAGTGGTTTTGCCTGAGCCGTTTTGCCCGGCAATAGTAATAATCTTGGCATCAAGTGGAATATTTTTGATCCGCTGCCAATAATCCCAATGAACCAACTCTAACGATTTAATATGAAACATGGTGTGTATTCTTTTGTCTGGTGAAGGTAGATTAACGCTGAGCTTGCTTGCTTATCACTCGTTATCTGGCGTAGGTTCTTCATCAATGTTGTCGGCAGAATCTGCCGCGATTACTGCGGGCGTGCGAGGCACGGGAATGTGAAAAATATCCGATAACGCACCATTGATGATGCGGTCTTTTAACGTGTCCGTATCCATCAATAAATCCAACAGTGGGCCTTCTAAAATCAGATCGCCTTTGCGTTCTACAAAACCAACTCTGGCAAGCTGTCCCAAGTTCATATCCATGCGTGTTTTCTTACCTAACTTGTCACCAAAATCTGCCAGCAAAGCGCGATATGAAATACCGATGGAAGTGTCTTCTGCGCGTGGCAAAGGCTTTTCTTTACCAAACATATCGTTCTGGTCTTCTTCGGCGAGTTGATGCGCTTCTTGTCGCTCGCGTTTAGGTAAAATGATCAACGACCAGAGAACAACTAACAGTGCGACACCATCGCGTGCCAGACCAAAATTATTGTTCTGCCAGGTTTCTTTTGTGCCAAATACTTTGGATTCGCTATCGCGGGTGAGTGCCAGCGTGACGTAATCGGCATACACGTTATCCATGAATTTCATACCGCAGGCTTTGAGACGTGTATCCAATTCTGTGCGGAAAATTTCATCTGATAATGCACGTTTCACGAGTTTGTCTTCACGGCGCAAGGTTTGGTGCGCTAGCAAGCGTGCAATCAGAATTTGTGCATCTTCGGTCATGGTGTTTCTCTATTCGGTACAGGTGTGCTGGTTGACTCAGGTGCTGTTTCGCTTCGTTCTAAGAAGCTCAGACTAGCAATCGACATCGCCGCAATATGCGGATCATGTAGCTTTTGCATTTTGTCTTTGGAGTTGAAAACCAAAGGTAACCGCGCTAAGGTTGCCGTTGCGCCTTGCAACGCGGATTCATTGGCATCGCCAAGTAGTGGCAACATCGATGCACGATACGAGGCGATGGCAAAATTGGCAGGTAACAAAATATCCTGAAGCGCTACGGGTTTATCTTGTGCCTTGGTCGTATGCAATAAATTTAACCAATGATCGAGTTCATGCAAGGCATCGCTATCATCGTTAGCAACAGAGATTGCGTTTTCTCCTACCGGTAAAGCGCCAGCGATGGCCGATACGCGATGACTGAGTAATTCACTTTCAGCCACGTCGATCATTTCTGACGGCGTGATAAAAAGCGGTGTTACTGGTTGTGCTAAGGCTTCATCGGCAAGCGCCGCCAGATCGTCTTTTTGCAGCAACCAGGTTTTAATATCAGTGGTCGATAGACCAGATTGGCCAAGATGAACCCGTTGCCGTTCGATTTGGTTCAGTGCCCTTGAAAACATGCCTTGCATATTCAATAAGGCACTTTGTGCGCGTCCGATTGCCTGCGCTGCCCTGTGGGTGGCGGCATCTGCGCGCTCATCATGCGTGATCGCATGAATGATTTGCGAGCCTTTTTCTACCCAATCGCAAGCCGTATGCCATTTTTGCTGTGCAGCACGCAACTGAAATTCTGAGCCCGAAGCGATTGCATCAGAAAACTCCTCCGTCAGTTCAATCAGGCGACCTAACAAATGATGTAATTGTTCGACAGAGACACCGCCAACCGCTTGCGCACCGGCGACTTGCGTCAGCATGTAGCTCATTTCTGCCTGATCATTGTTTTCTTCGACTTGCAACAAGGATTCAATGGCAGACAACACGTTACGAGCAGTGGGTGCGATTCGGTAGACTGACTGACTTGCATCCCAGATTAACAACCCTGTCGAGCGCAAACGCGCTAATACCGTCTCTAGCGCTTCAGGCTCCAGATAACCGAGTTTGGTATTGATATCAGCGCGGCTTAACGAAGGTGAGTTGACATCCGCAGTCAACTCGCGCAGCACCAACAGCCGTAACAAGACCCCGTTAAATCCACCATGAAATAAGGCCGTAAACGCCTGCAGTACAGGCTGGCCGCGTCTCAAAGGGAAAACGGCAGAAACGTCGTCAGGAGAAATACCAGTTTTGAAATACGTCTGCAGAGCGAGGTCATCCTCATTCTGGACGTGGGTGTCTTCACTAAAATTTTGCATGCCGCATTTTACCTTCTTGCGGGCTGCTTGAGTATTGTCTAAAAAATAATTTTAGACGGTTTTAACGGCGTCAAAAAGTGGACCAAATCATCGGTAGCTAAAACCATACAAATTTTTGTAATAAAAGTAACGAACTGTTTAGTTTTTGATACTATTTAAGGCATGAATGCGCAGCGGATTTGGCAGTAATTTGATATTGAAATAATAAAGACGATAAAATTTCGCAAAAAAGCCTGGTGCTCAATAAAATTAATGTGGAATCAAGCTCACTGCAACAAAATGCCCATTTTGGTGAATGCCTGAACGGAGGGACAAAACATGAGACACCTGGCGAGCTTTAGATTATTTAGTTTAATGACTTTAATCTATCTGCTTATTTCTTTGAGTACATCAGTATTCGGACAGACTTCACCCTCACCTTCACCTTCACCTTCACCTCCAAGTGCAGTGAAGGTACCAATTTCTATACATGTTGATCAGTCTTTTAACATTAATTTTGCTGGCATTTGTTCTAAAGCATCGTCTGAGCAGTTAGCTCAGCTTAATTTACGTATCAATGGGTTGTTGACGCCACTCAAAGCGCTTGATTGCAATCCTGCGGAGGGGGAAATATGGCTTGTATTATTTTTTACCCCAAACTGACGGCGCGGACATGGATAAGCTACGTGAAGTCTTATCTGGGTCACCCTGGCGCGACGCTAAACATGGTTTTCAGCGTGATCTCGCCTATACGGTCAGTTTTAATGATGGAAGTGGTGAACGTGTGATCGCGTCAGGAAAATTGCGCTATCAAATAGTCCAAGTCCCGTATTTGTTATTGGGGTTTGCCTTTATTGCTTTGGCGACTGTCGTTTTACTTCGACTAGGACAGGCTTCTGCTTTATTGCGGGATATGCCCCCTGGTGAGACAAAAATTCCCGTGCAATCACGTACATTTAGCATGGCACGTGTACAAATGGCATGGTGGTTTTTGATTGTGCTGATTTCTTATGTCTGGTTGTGGATTGTTTCTGAAGGCATTCCAGGATTGTCGACCGGTGCTTTAGGTTTAATGGGGATAGGGAGCGCAACTTATTTGGCCGCCGCTGGCGTTGATGCGAGTAAACAAAACGAATTATTTGAAAGTCACGGATTTTGGAATGATATTTTAAGTGATGCTCAAGGATTAACTTTATATCGATTTCAATTGCTGGTATTTAATGCCTTGTTCGGTATTTTGTTTTTGATTTACGTCGTGCAGAACGTCGTTATGCCAGATTTTGACTCGCATATTTTAACGCTTCTGGGTATGAGTGCTGGTACGTATGCTGGATTTAAAATTCCGGAAAAGCAAACGGGATCATCGGCATCCGTGACGCCACCAAGTAATGGTGCATAAAAAGAGCGAGGCGTTTAATTTGTGCCGTGCCAACTCTGAAATTCGTTGCTGTCTGCTGAATGAAAATTCTTTAGCAGACATTTTTATTTATAGGCATTAAGCGAATTTCGATGTAAATCGCGAAACGAGTACACAAATAAAAATACCGCGACGGCGCCCCCGATCCAATAATCGATTGGTGTTCCCAACATCCAGTTGTGATGCCATTTCACGATATCAGGATTGAACCTTTCAATGCCATAAGCCGGATTCAGTACAAACCACAAAAAATCTTCCAAAATCCAGAATTCGATAATGCAGGCAATCACGCGTGCTTGTAGTTTGAGTGTCCACGTTTCTCCAAAAAAGAACGGAAAGTGGAAAAACATCGCGATGAATGGGAATACCCAGGCGTGATAACCCGTCATTGCGCGTCCACCCCAAAACAAATCCAATAACCAGTGCTTTTCGATACGCCAAGTTGGCAGATTGGCTCCCCATCCTGCGGCGCCTTCAATCTGAATTTCAACCTCAGAGAAAAAAATGGCCAGCATTCCTACCCATATGAAGGTAAGCAAAAACGCCTTGACTGATGTAGGTATCGACATATCGTTGAGCTGTATGTTTTAAATTTGGTTTAAATTCGGGTTAAATTCGCGCTAAATTCTGGTTAAATTCAGTTTAGGGATATTTTTAAAAAGGCATACTTAATGATTTTTTTGTGTATGGCTCAACACGATTGAAATCACATCGGACGCTGCGTTCGGTTTTCCGAGAGAGGTTGCGGCAGCGCGCATTGTGTGAAGTTTGTCTGGGCTGGATAGCAACAGTTCCAAACGGTAGGCCAGGCTGAGATCATCGTAGGCTTTCAATGCGGCACCTTGTTCAAGTAAAAAATCGGCATTCCGCTCTTCTTGGCCGGGAATAGGCGCGTTGACGATCATCGGTAAGCCCATTGCCAGACACTCTGAGGTGGTTAATCCACCGGGTTTAGTAATCACCAGATCAGAACATGCCATTAAACGTTCTACTTTATCTGTAAAGCCCAGCGCTACTAATCTGCCTTGCTGTTGTTCAGCAATCACTTGTAAAGATTTAAGGGCTGCCACATTTTTTCCAGCAAGCACAATCAACTGAAAATCTACTTCTAAGGCCAAAAGACGTTGCGCTACCTGATCTAAACCGCCGAGCCCAGCGCCGCCTCCCATTAATAACACGGTTGGTTTCGCAGGATTCAGACCAAGCGCCGCTGCGCATTCTGCGCGTTCCGGGTGCAACATAAAGCCGGGCATGACTGGAATGCCGGTAATATGAATATGGTCGGGGGCAATGCCATTTTGACGCATACGCTCAGCGATTTCATCGTTGGCGGCAAAATAGCCTGCCATATTTTCGTGGATCCACATCCGGTGTAGATCGAAATCAGTGACTTGAACCCATACCGGGCAATGCAGTCGTCCTTTGACAATGAGACATGACAGCAGCTCTGCCGGTAAAAAATGGGTACAGACAATCGCATCAGGAGCAAAATCGGCAATAGTTTTTAATAAGGAGCGCGCATTCAGACGTTCGAGGCTACGTCTCAGGCGTTCCATCGTGCTGTCCGCTTGCACCTCATTGGTGGCGTTATAGAGGTAGCCCCATAAAGTTGGCGCTTTATTGACTAGTTTGATATAAAAATCTGTATAAATTTTGCGAAAACCAGCCGTCACAAAATCCATCACATCAAGATGGCAAACCTCAAGATGTTGCGCGTGTTGCAAGGCATTGACATGTATTGCTTCTGCCGCGCGCTTATGTCCGGCACCCGCCGAGACACTTAACAATAAGATTCTCTTTTTACTCATGAATGATTGGCGTATTCATAAAGCGCAGAGATTAACATGGATGAGGGTAGCAATCGATAGCTTGTTTCGTAACAAGGCGTTTCTGTTTGATGACCGTTGTGTGACGTAGGCGACAGTTGAAGGTGCGATCGCAGATGAAAAATGCCACAGATGTCTGACCGACAATCTGTGGCATCAATTCATTGGCGTTATGCTGATTGCTTTTTGTTACGGTTGTAAGCGAGTAATTGTCCAACTATTGTCGGCGTCGCGAGTGTAGACAATGCGATCATGCAAGCGAGAGCTGCGTCCTTGCCAAAATTCAATTCTCTCAGGAACCAGGCGATAACCACCCCAATGTTCAGGGCGCGGCGGCTGATCACCAAATTTTTCAATGACAGCAGCCAGTTGCTGCTCTAATGCTTCGCGGTTTGGAATCGGTTGACTTTGGTGAGATGCATGCGCACCTTGTCTGCTTCCCAGTGGACGGCTATGGAAATAAGCATCATTTTCTTGGGCAGTGATCTTTTCGATACGTCCCTCTATGCGCACCTGGCGTTCCAGCGCAGTCCAGAAAAATAATAATGCGCCATACGGATTTTGTGCCAGATCATTGCCTTTTGCGCTGTCGTAATTAGTGAACCAACAAAAGCCGCGTTGATCAAATTCTTTAATCAGAACAATCCGTGACGATGGACGACCGTTCGCATTAACGGTCGCCAGGCTCATCGCATTCGCTTCGGCTACATCGGCATTGAGCGCCTGTTCGAACCACGTGCCAAACTGTTGAATCGGATCATTTGTCACATCCGTTTCTGACAGACTAGCTTGTTGATAATCTTTGCGGATATCAGCGATTGACATAGGTTTCCTTTATAAAAACTGAGCTAAAAATTAAGCCGAAAAAACTAAAAAATAAAAAATCAGCACATTAATTTATCTGGGCATCAGCTTTTAGGAACGTCATGTTATTCAAATTGCTGCAAGTTAAGCAGTAATACCACGTCGTGCCTGCATCGCTGCGCCCAGTTTTTTCATTTGTTCGTCATTGAACAAACGCGATGCCATTGGTGCAATGTGACTTTCTTCGATGTCCAGATGTTCGCCGTATAGTGCGGCAAATTCTTCCACGTCTGATGCCGATAGGTCTGCACCTTCACCATCTTCAATTTCTTGCAGTTGTACTTCTAACACTTTCCACAATTGCTCCATTTCTTGGTGCTGCCGCAGAATTTGCGTTGTCAAATCTTTCAAAAGTGTTGCATCCGCGCCAGTTGCCGTCGCCGCCAGCTCGGGTAATAAATCAATTTCCTCGTCCGCATGGTGTTGAGGAGCCGCTTTTCTAAAATACCTTAACACTGCTTTAGCTGCATGCTGGGCGTCTTCATCGATGCCAATATCGTTCAGATGGTTGACGAGTTTTTCTAAGGTCGCCAACTGCTTACGAATACGATCATGACAATGTTTTAACACTGCTAAAGGCTGATCAAAGCCAGGCGCACTGTCGAATAAGGTATTCATGCTGACTCCCTTTGGAGAGGTTGATCACATTATGCTATACGCATTTTAACGCTACTTGCGACACATCAATCGCGGTCTTGTAAAATGGCGGATAATTTCTTACTAAGCTTATTATGCAACAAATTTCAGATATCGATTTCGAACGCCGATTTGGCGGCATTGCCCGTCTTTACGGCGCTGCTGGATTGGAAAATTTTAAAAACGCCCATGTTTGTGTTATTGGCGTCGGTGGTGTTGGCTCCTGGGTTGTAGAGGCCTTAGCCCGTAGTGCAATCGGCCATATAACAATGATCGATTTGGATAATGTGGCTGAATCCAATATTAACAGACAGATACAGGCAAACAGCGATACCTTAGGTAAAGCCAAAGTAACTGCGTTGTCAGAGCGCATCGCCTTGATTAACCCGTTTTGTCAGGTAACAGAAATTGAGGATTTTGTTACGCCTGATAATCTGGAAGCATTGTTCGCGCAAACAAAGTTTGACTACATTGTTGATGCAATTGACAACGTAAAAGCGAAAACTGCGTTAATTGCCTATTGTCGTGAACACGCGATGCCTTTGATCACCATTGGCGCTGCAGGCGGACAGACCGACCCTGCGAAAATTGAGATTCGGGACTTGTCGAGAACGGAGCAAGAGCCTTTGTTGGCGCTGGTGAGAAAACGGCTGCGACAGAATCATGGATTTCCACGAGGTGCGAAGAGTAAATTCGGCATTGACGCGGTGTTTTCCATGGAGGCACTGACGATGCCAGAAACGGCTGAGGTTTGCGTCGTGAACCTTGCGGATGCGGGGGGGGCTGCAACTGATTTGGATGTTCTTAATGTAACAAAAACAACAACCAATGCGTCCGGCGTCACTGGTCTTAATTGTGCGGGTTTTGGTTCATCGATCGTTGTTACTGCGTCATTTGGCTTAATGGCAGCTGCGCATGTTTTACGTCGTTTGGCTGGCATCAAGTGAAAAGCCGGTGACGAGTTAGAAAAAGAGCGTAAGCAGAATACCGTCTGACAACGCGGACGAGAATTGAACTAATTGTTAGCTTATGTTTCCTGTAGAACATCAAAATAGGGCTTTGTGGTACATTGTGATTCATTCTTGCATGGCTTGTCGCATCAAATATTTGGGCTGAGATAGTTCATTGTCTAAAGTGAAGTACAGATGCATTTCATTTTTTTTAGGGGAATTCCATGAGTGAATTTGATCTCGCAAATCAAGTAGCTGACCATCAAAATCAAACGGAACATCAGATTGATCAAGAGTTTCTGGCATTCAGACTAGGGACTGAGGAATATGGCATCCACATTTTGCAAACCCAGGAAATTCGTAACTTTGAAACCCTGACCCGCATTGCGAATGCGCCTGATTACCTCAAAGGTGTGATGAATTTGCGCGGCGTGATCGTGCCGGTAATTGATATGCGGTTGCGATTTAACACTGGTGCAGACAATTTTGATGATTCTACTGTCGTCATTGTGCTTAATATCAGGGGGAAGGTCATCGGAATGATCGTTGACAGCGTCTCTGACGTTGTCACGCTGTCTGCAGGCACGATCAAACCAGCACCAGAATTAGGTACGACATTTTCTACTGATTACCTCATCGGTCTCGGCGATATCGATGGCCGAATGATTATTTTGTTGGATATTGAGAAAGTGATGTCTGGACCAGAATTGGGCTTGATTCCTAACACCTGACCCCTGACCCCTGACCCCAAGTCATCGGCACAATATTGACAACGTGAATTTGCACTGTGAGTAAACCAAACCGCGAGATTAGTCGCGGTTTGCACAGACTTGGTGCGCGATTAAATTTCAGTTACTCTTCATTTGATCAGAAAACGGCAAACCGCCAGCGCTTTAATGCATCCATGAATTGGCGCTCGCTCTCGTGGTTACTGCTTGCCCGGCGAACGGGCGCTTTTATTGTTCCGATTTAAAACTGAATTCAAGAATTGCAGTCTGCGGTTTTGTAATGGGTGCGTATTTCCATTGAGAAAGTGATGCGATCACTTCTTTTTCAAAAACCTTGGATGGACGTGCTTTTAAAATATCAACTTGAGAAACTTTTCCATCCGTATCGATATGAATTCGTGCGCTGACTGTTCCTTCAGTAATGCCAGCTCTCACTGCGCTGACCGGATACTTGGGTTGTACATTATTAACTAATTTAAGTGCAATACGCTCTGCTTCTGGAGCGGGCTTCGTTGTCGCAGATGCAGATGCAATATTTTGTGCCGGTGCGCTCGCGACGATAACTGGTGCCGGTGCGCCAGCAACGACGACTGGTGCTGGTTCGACTGCTTTTGCTTCTGGCACTTTAATTGGCGTAGTAGCAGGGACTTGTGAATTCGTAATTACGGCATCATTTTTGGCAACGAGCGCTTTGTTTTCAGGCGGACGTTTTGCTTCAAATAATTGTTTATCCCTGAGCTCTTTTTGTTCTCTGGCGAGCTTTTCAGCCTGTGCAATTTGCGTTGCTGTTTTTGTTGAAGCTTGGTCCATCCATTGTGTGACATCCGCTACTTTATTCTGGCTGACTGGATTTTTGACCAAGCCGGTTGGTGGTGCAGTTGGTACTTGTGGGCTTTCGATGGAAGCCGTTTGTTTCGCTTCTTCTGTCGGAGGATTTTTAGAGCAGGCGGTGAGGATAAGGCCTGTGCAAACGATACTAAATAGGGATCCATAAACGCTAAGCCAATTATTCTTAACTACCTTATTCATATCTCTCCACATATAAATCGGTTGCTACTAAAATTTCCAACGCTTTTCTAAAACAAAGTTGACAGAAAAGTGTAGATTTTCATCACGAAAATCTAGCGCCGTCGACATGGTGTAAAACAGCGTTCTATCGTGCCACGGATATTTTGCCATCGCAATATATTAAGTGGCAATCCGTTCAACGATGCGCTGTTTTGTTGTGTTTGAATAGCAGGAATCATGCCAATGTTGTCAGAGGGAAAGTGACATGGTGTGGTGCGAAGAATTGCTACTTGTTTTGCGACAAGTTTATGGGCAGAGTACAACGATGACTTTATGCTCGACAAATAAAGAGCCGCGTGTCAACAACCCACGCGGCTTCGCACTGTCAATGAAAAGAATTCAAAGAAAATTCAAAGCATCAAGATTTTCCAAATACTTCATTTAACTGCTGAGTGACACGGATAAAGGTAGTCCGTTTTGTCAACTCTTTGAGTTTGTGTGCGCCCACATAGGTGCATGCGGAGCGTACGCCGCCGAGTATGTCTTGCATACTTGCATCGACAGGGCCGCGATAAGGTATTAAAACTTCTTTACCTTCAGACGCGCGGTATTTAGCCACACCACCAGCATATTTATCCATTGCGGCACGACTGCTCATACCGTAGAAACGTTTGAATTTTTCACCGTTTCGCTCCACCAGATCACCAGCGCATTCGTCGTGGCCGGCCAACATACCGCCGAGCATAATAAAATCGGCGCCACCGCCAAATGCCTTTGCTAAGTCTCCAGGCACAACACAACCACCATCTGCACAAATCTGGCCTCCGAGGCCATGCGCAGCATCGGCACACTCAATGATTGCCGATAACTGTGGATAACCAACACCTGTCATTTTGCGCGTCGTGCAGACCGATCCCGGACCAATACCAACTTTCACAATATCAGCACCCGCTAAAATTAATTCTTCGGTGATGTCACCAGTGACGACGTTGCCGGCCATGATGGTCAGATGTGGATAGCTACCTCGGACTTTTTTGACAAAATTGATAAAGCCTTCGGTATAGCCGTTCGCAACGTCGATGCAAACGTACTCGATGGCGTTATGCGCGCGGGCCATAACGGCAGAAAACTTCTCAAAATCCGTTTGCGTGATACCCATAGAGTAAAACGCAGTCGATTTTTTTTGTAAGCCGGAGAAATAATTGACCAGCGTATCTTCATCGTAATGCTTGTGCAGAGCGACAGAAAGCTGATGTCCTTCTAAGGCGGTCGCCATCTCTATGGTACCGGTAGAGTCCATATTCGCAGCGATGATAGGAATCCCGCGGTAGGTTTTACGCGAATGGTGAAAAACAAATTCACGCTCTAAATCAACTTGGGAACGGGAGGTAAGAGTGGAGCGCTTTGGACGGATCAACACGTCTTTAAAATCAAGCCTCAGGGTTTCTTCAATATGCATAACGACTCCGTAATGCGCCTGGCGGACGCGGGAAAGAACAACTTAGACGAGAAGACGCACTAAGCTGTTGAGCCGTAGTTGATTATAGTCCTAAAAAAACCTTATTCTTTATTTGAATTTTGAATGATGAATATCATTAGAATTGTATGTTGAGTGGCCGAATCACAAGCCGATTTTCATAGCACTTGGACGTCAAGTGGGCACAACACATATTGTGATCGTGTTTGCTCGGTTTTTTGCCAGTGTGTCCAGCTCTACACGACTGCGGCAAAAATAAGGTGGCTGCAATCCGCGCCGGTATTAGGTGTACCTTGCTTTGGCAAGTCGCGATTGACACGGTTTGCGACTTTTATTTTACTTGCCTCGATCTCATCGGATGCGTTAATGATGTCACCACTTAGTGGCAAACTCCCTGACCTTTATCGGTAAACGTCGCACCAGGAACGGGAATAAATTCCCATTCGTAAGACTTGTCATGCAAACTCAGTTTAAGCACGCCGTTGCTAGAGTTGCTGCGAATTTCAGTCGTCAGTTTTGGTAAAAACATCGGTGTTAATTTGGCACCACCAGTACCCACGACAAAATTCCGGATACCGTTCTTTTCGTCTTTGTCGCCGTTTTCGTTCATCGGTGTAAAGCGTTCATAATCGTGGTCGTGACCGCTCAAGACGATGTCTGCTTTGGCTTGCACTAACATCTTCCAGGCCGCTTGCATATTTTCATTATTTCCGTGACCGCCCGAGCTATACGCAGGATGATGCCAGAAAGCCAAGGTACAGGACGATTTGCTACTTGTGATCGTTGTCTGTAACCAAGCAAGCTGCTTTTGCATATCCTGTGGGTTTAAGTTACTGTTGAGCGAAATAATGTGCCAACTACCCAGCATCGTTGAGTAATAGCCACGGCGCTCAGGGCCCGCAATATCACCAAAGTAATTGTAGTAGCCGATCGCTTTTGGCATTGCATAATCGTGATTTCCAGGAGAGGGCAAGGTTCGTTCTTTAAAACGCCCCCAGGTTGGATCATAGCAATTACTAAACTCTTCAGGTTTGCCAACCGGATAGGTGTTGTCGCCAAGCGTGACAGCAACAGCGTTTTTGTCAGCCTCTAAGCCACTAGCGATAATGTCGGCAGTGCGTGCGGCCATACTCTGTGTGGCTGGACTTTTTTTGCAGTCGGCAATATCGCCCGCTGCATAAATTGTATGGGTTACCATTTTTTGATTTGATTTTTTTCCGCTATTTTGGGTGCCAGAATTATTTTCGGCACTATGGCTGAATGGCGCAAGAGTCAATGCAGCAGATGCAAAAAATACAGCGAGGTGAGGGCGCATAAAAATCTTACCAAAAAGAGAAAAACTATCCACAAGTTCAAATCTGAACAGCCAGAGAGTGTTCAGTCAAACGCGTATTTTACAGGGTTCGATAAAATTGTGCGCTGCGATAAAATGCTTGCTCCATAAATAATACAATTCAATATCAAACGTTACCCGATAGTGTGCAAATCTTAAATTTGCTCTCTCTCGAGAAGCAGACTTTTTCGGCGTACACCACAGCAGACGATCATACAGAGTCAAATTGTTGCCGAACGCAGTCGTAGCGCATTACTAATCACTGAAACCGAACTCAAACTCATCGCGGCGCTGGCAATCATCGGACTGAGTAAAATGCCACACCATGGATAAAGAATACCGGCAGCAATGGGTACTCCGATCAAGTTATAAGCAAAAGCAAAGAACAAGTTTTGTCGGATATTTTTCATTGTGGCGACACTTAATTGGCGTGCTTTCGCAATGCTGCGTAAATCTCCTTTTACGAGCACGACGTGAGCGCTGTGCATAGCGACGTCGGTTCCCGTGCCCATTGCAATACCGACATTGGCCTGGGCTAATGCGGGTGCATCATTGATGCCATCGCCTGCCATGGCGACCAGATCACCTTGTTCTTGTAAAGATTTGATCAAACGGAATTTATCTTCTGGTAATACGTTGGCGTGTATTTCTTTGATGTTAAGTTGTTTTGCCACCATTTCAGCAGCATGTAAATTGTCGCCAGTCATTAAAATGATCCGTATCCCTTGTTGCTGCAACTGCTGTACCGCTGACTGACTGCTCACTTTGATTCTATCGGCGATACTAAACAGCGCGACTAATCGATGATTCAATGCCATCACGATTACCGTTTCGCCACGAGCTTCTGATTGTGCGATGTGAACTTCAAAATCGCTCAAGTCAATTTGAGCATTAACTAAGAATGCAGGCTTACCAAGCAAAACTGGCATACGGTTGATCTCAGCCTGTACACCAAGGCCAGTGATTGCTGTAAAGTTGCTGATCGTTTCGTGGGATGGTTGAAGAATTGGATATTTACTGCGAACGAAATCAATGACCGAAGTCGCGAGCGGATGTTCGCTTTGTTGTTCGATCAGTTGAGCAATCGCCAGTATGTGTTCTTCATTCTCGCCGGTGGCAATCAGATAATTCTGAACTGATGGTTTACCCTCGGTTAAGGTACCAGTTTTGTCGATAACCAAGGTATCGATTTTTTCTAGTAATTCTAAGGCTTCGGCATTTTTTATGAGTACGCCTTCAATGGCACCTCGACCGATGCCAACCGTAATCGACATTGGCGTCGCTAAACCTAACGCACAAGGGCAGGCGATGATGAGCACTGAAACAGCAGCCATCAAGCCATTCGCCATTGCTGGTGCCGGGCCAAAAAATGCCCATCCTGCGAACGCCAACAACGCAGCGCCGATGACCGTTGGTACAAACCAGCCCGCCACGCGATCAGCCAAGCCTTGTATTGGTGCGCGCGATCGACTGGCTTGATTTACCATATCAATGATTTTGGCAAGCAAGGTATCTTTGCCGATTTTTTCGGCGCGCATTTTCATGCTGCCTTGCTGATTCATCGTTCCCGCATGCAGTTGATCATGGGGATTTTTTACGACGGCGACGGATTCACCGGTCAACATTGACTCATCGACATACGAGTGGCCGTCGATAACCTTGCCATCAACGGGAACATGCGTGCCGGGCTTTACGCGCAGCACGTCACCCACCGCAATGTCAGCTACAGCGATGTCGCTTTCCGATCCATCTTCAGCGACTCTGGTTGTCGTTGACGGCGTTAATCCTAGTAATGATTTCAATGCCATATTAGTTCTTGAACGAGCCCCAAGTTCTAACACTTGCCCTAGCAACACGAGAGTAATAATCACCGCGGACGCTTCAAAATAAAGAGGCACCATGCCGTTCATTTTGAATGCTGCCGGCAGAACATTGGGCAACAGTAAAGCAAATGAGCTAAACAAATATGCACTCGCAGTTCCGATGCCAATCAAGCTAAACATATTCAGATGTCCGCTTCTGAATGAAGCCATAGCACGTTCGAAAAATGGCTTACCTAACCAGAGAACGACCGGTGTTGCCAATGCCCATTGCAACCAGTTAAATAAAGTCATGCCCAGTAAATTGTGGAATGAAACGCCTGGCAACATATCACTCATACTAAGCACTAGCAGTGGCAGGCTGAACCATACGCTCAACTTGAAGCGCTTTCGCATGTCGTCAAGTTCGCCGGTGTCTTCTTCCGCACTCGCTTCTTTAGGTTCTAATGCCATGCCGCAAATCGGACAAATCCCTGGCCCGATTTGTTCAATTTCCGGATCCATAGGACACATATAGAGTGCGTCTTTTGCACCTGCTTTTGGTATGGGGCGTAATGTGGGATTCAGCCAGGAGGCAGGATCTGATTCGAATTTTTTCAGGCAGGATGCACAGCAAAAATAATAGCGAATCCCATCATTCGTTGTTTGGTGAGGTGTGCTATCGTTGACGCTCATGCCGCATACTGGGTCTTTATGCGCGCCGTTGAGGTCTTGCTGCATGGTTTCGGTCGTCACAGCATTGCGAGTCACTGAAGGAATTTTACCTAGACCAATGACCTTTTTGGCTTTGACATAATTTTCTGGCGCAGCATCAAATTGACGTTGACATGACTGACTGCAAAAATAGTAAGCAACGCCTTGAAAACGCGCTGTCTTTTCAGAATCTTTAGCGACTTGCATTCCGCAGACTGGATCAGTATATTTTTTGTTCGAATCTGCTGAATTTGCGCCATCAGGTAGTTGTTTGCCGCAACAATCACCTTGCTGTTGATGATCTGTATGTTCTTTAGTCAAGACTATTCTCCTTCTTCTTCATTCCACATATCATAGACTCTGTACCTAAGAACAGAGTCAAGGACTATATGCAAAAGCCAGACCCAATCACTGATCTACCTCAATATACGATAGGACAGCTCGCACAAGCGGCGGGAGTGGGGGTGGAAACCATACGTTACTATCAAAAACGTGAATTATTACCTTTACCTGCGGCTGGCGCTGGTTTTCGTAAGTATTCTGCGACTTTGGCAGATCGTATTCGCTTTATCAAGCGGGCACAGGAGCTTGGATTTTCGCTTGATGAAATTGCCCATCTTCTACAATTGGAAGATAGGAATGATAGAGATTCTATACGCGAGATCGCCAGCGAGCGCTTGGCACAGGTACGTGCCAAGCTGCAGGATTTGCAACGCATGGAAACGACTTTGGCGCAGTTAATTAATGAATGCAGCGCTTGCACGACCGAGATGCAATGTCCGATTATTCACGCACTCAATGTGCCTGTGATGACAACATAGCAAATCACTGCCATCTAAGGCAAAAAAGGTGCAATCCTTTGAACTTTCTCAATCTCATGTTCATCTGGATCGCACCCAACCAGTTTACCGATAAGTGCGATTTAAAGTTGCTATAAATTTATAGTTGCTATTAATTTATAGTTGCTATTACCTAGGCGTAATCAGCGCACTTTTTAATATTATTATGCGACTTGCGCCAAGGTAGGATAGTCCGTATAACCTTTTTCATCACCACCGTAGAAGGTCGTACGATCAGGTTTATTGAGTTCAGCGCCTGCCGCGAAACGCTCCACCAAATCTGGATTGGCGATATAGGGGCGGCCAAACGCGACGGCATCCGCCAGACCACTGACGATTAACGGGTCTGCTTCAGCAGCCGAATAGCCGCCACAACAGATAATTGGACCTGGGAAAGCGTCGCGCAGTTGCTGACGGAAACTGCTGGTCAACTCAGCACCGCCAGCCCAATCAGGCTCAGCAATATGCAGGTAAGCAATACCTCGTGCAGTGAATTCTTTTGCCAGATAAAGCGCAATTGCTTCTGCTTCTAAATCATGAATGCCGTGCGCCACAAAATTAGGCGACATACGTACGCCAACGCGATCAGCGCCAATAACAGCAATTGCTGCATCGACGGCTTCAAGCGTTAAGCGTGCGCGATTTTCTAAGCTGCCACCGTACGCATCGGTGCGAATATTGCTATTGGTCGACATAAATTGTTGCAATAAATAACCATTTGCAGCATGTACTTCGACCAGATCAAATCCAGCATTCTTTGCGCGTAGCGTTGCTTGGCGGTATTGATCTACGATGCCTGGTATTTCTTCTAAGCTCAATGCACGCGGTTCCGACGTTTGCACGTTGGCTGGCGTGCCATCCTTTTGAATGACGAAGCATTGGCTGTTTGCTGCAGTAATCGCAGAGGCAGAAACGGGTGCGGCCTCATTTTCTTGCAGTAATGTATGGGAGATACGGCCTACATGCCACAGTTGTAGAGCAATTTTTCCACCTTTAGCATGAACCGCATCGACCACCGTTTTCCATCCTGCTTGCTGCGCATCGGTGTAGATACCAGGTGTCCACGCATAGCCTTGGCCTTGGCGTGAGATTTGGCTTGCTTCAGTGACGATCAGACCAGCGCTGGCGCGCTGGGCGTAGTATTCCACGTTCATTGCACGCGGCACATCGCCAGGTTGACCCGCACGGGATCGAGTTAATGGCGCCATGATTACGCGATTTTTCAATTGCACGCTACCTACCTGTAAAGGGGAGAGTAATTTGTTATACATCGTATGTCCTTTTAAATTAGACCGGTCGTCTAGTGGTTGTGTCAAAAAAATGGGCGCATGCCCATCTACTTTAATTTTTTATCAAACTTACTGATTGACGGTGATACTTGCAACTGAATCACAATAGTGACTCAAAATGGTGAATCCCAATAATGAAGTCCACATTGAAACTCAACAATAAAACTTAACAATAAAACTTAACAATAAAATTCAAGACTGTAAAAGAACTTCAGTCTGCCTTAGCGCCAGTTGTAATGGACGCAATTGACGGTTTACTTTGGTCAGTAAGGACGCTCCGACCCACATTCCATACAAAGATTCCGCAATTTCAATCGCATTCAGTTTATTCGAGACGCTGCCTTCATTCTGTGCGGTACGCACCGCTTGGGCGATTTGTTCTGTAATGCCGCTCATACCTATCGATAAAGCCGCACGCATAGGTTCCGACAAATCCGATACCTCTGCAGCCAATTTAACGGCAAGGCAAAGCTTATGGCATTCAGTGCTTTCAGCCATTGCCTGCCAATTGCTGAAGTAGGTCATTAAGCGTTGCAAGGAAGTCATTTCGGAATTGTCAAACAACACTTGCAAACGCTGTTGGTAGTCAGCGAAGTAGCGTTCCAGCATTGCTACCCCAAAACCTTCTTTGGACTGAAAATAATGGTAGAAAGAACCTTTCGGAACGGCCGCCGCTGCCAGGATCTCACTGAGCCCCAGTGCGCTGAAGCCTCGACCAGAGATGAGCTCTTCACCCGTCGCAAGTATGCGTTCGCGAGTATCTTGGTGCAGAGATCGTATTGAAGATAGCGTCATAATGTCAGCTATATTAGTAGACCAGTCGTCTAGTGTCAAGTGTAATTCTGTGTTTCGTATGTCACATTCACAAGTATTGTGCTGCATAATGTGGAAAAAAATGTAACAATAAATAGGTAAAGAGTTACGCAAAACAACGCGGATTGTGTTGATGCGGACGAAATTATTTTTTTGCATTAAAAAATGGATGTTCTCAACAGATCTGCATTTTTCTTTTGTCCACGCTTACCTACTATCGATAATTAAAATCTATGTTTCGCTGGCTTTTCCTGAATGAGAGTGCTCTCACGCCTGCCGAACATGCTGCCTGGAAAATTAGCGCCCTTCGTATTATTTTGCTGTCGAGCTTTATACTCGAAGGCTGGATAGCAATCCATAGTTCAATCACTGCAGCAGTGCAAGGCGCTTATCGGCTTCTGTGGGTGGTCAGTTTTTTTTATGCTGTAAAAATGCTGGCATTGTATTTTTCTAGCCGCTCCGTGAAAGTAGGCGCTGGTTTATTGATTGCCAACGTCTACGGCAGCGCAATATTTATCGTTTGTACTGTCCAGGATCCGGCGTTAGCAAAGCTAGGCTATGTGTTTGCCTATGTCAGCCCGATCCTTGCCCGCGTTTTTTTTGGTACGCGCCTGGCCTTGTGTTTAATGTTCGTCAATACTTTGACATTCTTGTTCTTTCTCTTTGGCGTGCCGGTACCACACCTTGTCAACCTGCAAGTGACGTTAGCGTATGCTCCGCAATACATACATGCACTTTTGTTCCTGTTTCTTAATATCTGTCTGCCGCTCGCCGTGTTCCGCGTGTTGTATGCGTTTGATGTCTCATTGGGACGTTTTCGAGATGCTAGTGACGCGCTCACTGTGAGTTACACGCAATATCAGGAAATATTTGAAAATGCGGGGACGGCGTTGTTGCTGACAGATGCATTTGGTCAGATTCTACAAGCTAATCATCAAGCAAATATGTTGTTGGGACGGGATCCTAAGAATGATCCTGAATTGGCTTTGTTTAACTGGTTATCGATTGAAGACAGTGTCCGGTTTAAGTCGTCAGAGTCGGATGATAATGGGAATTTACGTCTATCGGCATATCGAACGCGCGATGGAAAAATGGTGGCGTTAGACAATATTTCGCAGACTTCCTCGGACCATTATATTGTTGCATTGAGGGACGTATCTAATTTGCACAACATGCATCATGCATTGCAATTAAGTCAAGAACGTGAAGATTACCTTAGCAATCACGATGCACTGACGGATTTGCCCAATCGCGGCATGCTCCGTCAATATTTACAAGCCTTATTAGTTAATCCGGACCCTGCACAATTAAATGTAACGGCGGTCGTATCGTTTAGACTGAATAGTATTCGTCATGCGAATCAGCAATATGGCGCACAAACTGGCGATGTTTTATTACGCCGGTTTGCCGATGAATTAACCCAAGTGTTACCAAAAAATTGTTTTTGCGCCCGCTTGCGTAGCATTGTGTTTTCATTTGTTGTCGATCATTTGCGTAGTCCGCAGGATGTGATTCAATTTGTGGATCAAGTACGGCAGAGTATGCCAAATGAAGTTGAGCTGAACGATGAAAAACTACTAATCCAGTTTTCAGCCGGTATTGCAATTATCCGATCCGAAGATAGCGATCCTGATGACGTTATACGCCGCAGTGAAGTCGCACTTGATTCGGCACGTCGTTCGAATGATCAGCGGGTAACTTTATTTGATGAAGACGATGCCCAGCAAATATTGCGCCATGTGGAAATTGAAGTTGGTATTGTGAACGGACTCAGACAACACGAATTTTATCTCTTGTACCAACCTAAAGTCGCTCACGATGGCAGTATCGCAGGTGTCGAAGCCTTGTTAAGGTGGAAGTCACAAAATCTGGGCAAAGTCTCACCTGCAGAGTTTGTTCCGATTGCAGAGCGCTCAGGTTTGATACACCAAGTCAGTCACTTTGTACTCGATCAGGCGTGTCAGCAAATACGAAGTTGGCTCGACGAATTTGGTGAGAGTCCTGTTATTGCCCTCAACCTTGCTGCCAGCGATATTGCACAACCTGGCTTATTAGAGTTGATTGATAAGACATGTCAACGGTACCAGGTTAAGCCCGAGTATTTAGAATTTGAAATCACCGAGACCGGATTAAGTGCTAATGAAGCGCTGTCTATCCAGCATTTACATTCTTTAAAAAATCATGGTTATCGGATTGCAATTGATGACTTTGGTACAGGTTATTCGTCATTATCAAAATTGAGTCATTTTCCGGCGCACACAGTGAAGATTGATCGTTCATTTGTTGCGCAAATCAGTTACAACCGCAAGAGTGAAATGATTATTAAGGCGATCGTTTCCCTGGCGAAAATTCTTGCTTGCACGACCGTTGCCGAGGGTGTCGAAAATGAAAGTCAGGAATTGTTTTTGAAAGAGGTTGGTTGCGACTTATTTCAAGGGTTTTACTATCATCGCCCACTAGACACGCATAACATGACTACTTTATTGCGTGCATCCTATCCAAAGTCTAAACAATTACGACGAGTGTCTTAATTGTCTTAATTGTCTTAATTGTCGTAATTGTCGTTCTTGTCGCAATTTCGTCAATGTGCTTATTGAAGAAATTCTGAATCGAACTCTGCCACTGTCTGTTGTCGTTTGCCGTAAAAATTTCAACGTAGCATAGACAGCTTTTAAAAACATTTTCAGCGTGTTTTTGATATCCATTGTGTTTTAGCACATCTTCTTATTATCATGGATTTTTGTCATTTTTAGTGATTTTGAGAAAAGAATTATTTTAACCAACATAATTCTCAAAATTCATCTACACTAAACTCGTAGTGTGCTGGCAGGCATACCAAATTAAGTGCATATGTGTCGCCAGTACCATTCGGTATTTGCATGTGATTGCTTAACCATGGAGGTCAGGATGAACATCTTTGACAACTACGCTGCAAGGTATGAACGGACTCGTGAAGAAGAATATTCCATGCAGGAATATCTTGAGCTCTGTAAAAAAGACAAGCTTGCCTATGCCAGTGCTTCTGAACGTTTATTAGCTGCAATCGGCGAACCGGAATTAGTTGATACCCGCCACGACCCGCGCCTATCACGCATCTTCTCGAATAAAATTATCAAGATCTACCCGGCATTTCGTGAGTTTTATGGCATGGAAGAAGTCATAGAACAAGTGGTATCGTATTTCCGTCACGCCGCGCAAGGGTTGGAAGAGCGCAAACAAATTATTTACTTGCTAGGTCCCGTTGGCGGTGGTAAATCCTCAATTGCCGAAAAGCTCAAGGTATTGATGGAAAAAATCCCTTTTTATTGCATTAAAGGGTCGCCTGTGAATGAATCTCCGCTTGGGCTATTTAGCGAAGATGAAGACGGTGCTTTGCTGGAAGAAGATTTTGGTATTCCGCGTCGTTATCTCAAGGGTATTCCTAGCCCTTGGGCGGTAAAACGTCTGCATGAGTTTAATGGCGATATCAATCAATTCAGGGTGGTTCGACGATATCCATCTGTTCTTAAGCAAATTGCCGTATCAAAGACCGAACCTGGCGATGAAAACAATCAGGATATTTCTTCTTTAGTAGGCAAAGTTGATATCCGCAAACTGGAAGAGTATGCGCAGGATGATCCTGATGCCTATAGCTATTCCGGTGGTTTGTGTCTGGCAAACCAAGGTCTGATGGAATTTGTCGAGATGTTTAAGGCTCCAATTAAAGTCCTGCACCCATTATTGACGGCGACACAAGAAGGTAATTTCAAAGGTACCGAGGGCTTTGGTGCAATACCATTTGAAGGTGTGATTTTGGCGCACTCAAATGAGTCAGAATGGAAAACCTTTAGAAATAACAAAAACAACGAAGCATTTTTAGATCGCATATACATCGTTAAAGTACCGTATTGCCTGCGCATCAGCGACGAAATTAAGATTTACGAAAAACTCGTTCGCACTTCATCATTGACCGCCGCACCGTGTGCGCCGGGTACCTTAAAAATGATGGCGCAGTTTGCGGTTTTATCGCGTTTAAAAGAACCAGAAAATTCCAGTATATTTAGCAAAATGCTTGTCTATGATGGTGAAAACCTTAAAGACACGGATCCTAAAGCTAAATCACATCAAGAGTACGCCGATTACGCTGGCGTTGACGAGGGAATGAATGGCCTCTCCACGCGTTTTGCTTTTAAGATTCTGTCCAAGGTCTTTAACTTTGATAATACAGAAGTTGCGGCGAATCCAGTGCATTTGTTATATGTGCTTGAGCAACAAATCGAACGCGAACAATTTGCTCCGGAAATAGAACAGAAATACGTGTCCTATATTAAAGAATACCTGGCGCAGCGCTATGCTGAATTTATTGGAAAGGAGATTCAGACAGCGTATCTGGAAAGCTATTCCGAATACGGACAAAACATTTTTGATCGTTATGTAACCTTCGCCGATTTCTGGATACAGGATCAGGAGTTCCGTGATCCCGATACCGGTGAAAGTTTTGATCGGGATGCTCTCAATAATGAGTTGGAGAAAATCGAGAAGCCTGCAGGGATCTCTAATCCGAAAGATTTCCGTAACGAAATCGTGAATTTTGTACTTCGGGCCAGAGCGCAAAATGCAGGAAAAAATCCTGCTTGGACTAGTTATGAAAAATTGCGCACAGTAATTGAGAAGAAAATGTTCTCGAATACGGAAGAGCTATTGCCAGTGATTTCATTTAATGCCAAAGCAAGTGCTGATGACGCGAACAAGCATCAAGAATTTGTTGATCGAATGGTGAGTAAGGGTTACACCGCCAAACAAGTTCGCTTGCTGTGCGAATGGTATCTACGCGTCAGGAAATCATCGTAGATAGGTTGAAAATTCGGAGCGTAGATCTATTGATATTGGATTGGCAACGGGCGTACCCTTGACTCGATAATATTGACTGAAAGTGAGTCATTGCGCCCGCTAATCTCTCAGAAAACTGAGGTTTGATGAGATCGTTTTCTACGCGGGTTAAGGGCAAACGGGAGAGCATTTTGGTTCATCTGATTGACCGACGTATTCAAGGAAAAAATAAATCTGCCCCAAATCGCGAACGTTTTTTACGTCGTTATAAAGGCCAGATTAAAGACGCGGTTGCGCGTGCAGTAAAAGGGCGATCGATTACCGATATCGAGAGTGGCGAAAGTATTTCTATTCCAGTCAAGGATGTCAACGAACCGAACTTTGGTCATGCGCATGGCGGTGTGTGGGAGGGCGTGCAACCTGGTAACGAAGAGTACCAAAAAGGTGATCAGATCGCGCGCCCCAAAGGTGGCGGCGGGGGGAATGGCAAAGGGCAGGGTGGAAATAGTGAAGATCCGGCTGAGGATGATTTCGTTTTTCAGTTGAGTCGCGAAGAATTCATGAATTACTTCTTCGAAGATCTTGAACTCCCCAACATGGTCAAAACTCAATTGACGTCGACGACCGACTTCAAAAGCCAGAGGGCAGGTTATAAAACTACAGGTACTTCATCGAGCTTACATGTATTGAGGTCGTTGCGGGGAGCGATGGGACGGAGGATTGCCGTTGGTGGGAAATCATCACGCCGCTTAAAAGAAGCGGAAACAGAATTGTCCGCTTTGCTGGAAACTGGCGTGCCGATGACGGATGAGCGTGTCGTTGTACTCAAACATGAAATTCATCATCTGCGTACCCGATTGTTAGCAATTCCCTTTCTCGATCCTTTTGATTTGCGATATAGCAATCGTATCAAAGTACCCAAACCAGCGAGCCAGTGCGTGATGTTTTGTCTGTTAGACGTGTCCGGGTCAATGGATGAGAAAAAAAAGGACACGGCAAAGCGGTTTTTCATTTTGCTTTATTTATTTTTAACCCGCGCTTACGAAAAAATTGAAGTCGTCTTTATCCGCCACCACACAACGGCACAGGAAGTCGATGAAGATGCATTTTTTCATTCGCGAGAATCAGGTGGAACGATCGTCTCCTCTGCATTAAATTTGTTGACGCAAACGATACAAGATCGCTACGCTGCGGGTGATTGGAATGTCTATGTTGCACAAGCGTCTGATGGCGATAACTGGGACAACGATTCAGCGATGTGCCGCGAATTGTTGATCAATAAAGTGATGCCGTTGGTGCAATACTATGCGTATGTTGAGATTACCGAAGGTGAACCACAAAATTTATGGCTGGAATATGAGCAGGTCGCCGCGCGCCATGCACATTTTGCAATGCAGAAAATAGAATCTCCGGCCGACATTTATCCGGTGTTCAGAGAACTATTCAAAAAACAGCCGAATTGAGGTTCATCATGGAAACCGTACATGACACGCCCAAATTAAAACATCCCAATGCCTTACCCGAGCAATCGGAGTGGACGTTTGAGCTGATCGAAAAAGCGCATGAAGAAATTCGTCGCGTCGCTGAGAATTTTGGCCTGGATACGTATCCCAATCAATTAGAAATTATTACTGCTGAACAAATGATGGATGCGTATGCTTCCGTCGGAATGCCCGTCTCGTATAACCATTGGTCCTTCGGTAAACATTTTTTATCGACAGAAAAAAATTATAAGCGCGGCCACATGGGGTTAGCCTATGAGATTGTGATTAACTCCAATCCTTGTATTTCCTATTTGATGGAAGAGAATAGCCTGACCATGCAGGCGCTGGTGATTGCGCATGCTGCCTATGGGCATAATTCTTTTTTTAAAGGGAATTATCTGTTTCGGACCTGGACCGATGCCGACGCTATCATTGATTACATGGTCTTTGCCAAAAATTATATTGCTCAGTGTGAGCAACGCTATGGCGCAGAAGCAGTTGAACTGATAATTGATTCCTGCCATGCGCTGCAAAATTATGGTGTTGATCGCTACAAACGACCAGCGCGGATTTCTTTGCAGGAAGAACGCGAACGTCAGGCCGAACGAGAAAGCTATATGCAATCGCAGGTCAATGACTTGTGGCGGACGATTCCACGACGTCCAGAAGTGTTAGAAAATTTACAGGAACGTCGCTTCCCACAAGAGCCTCAAGAAAATTTACTGTACTTTATAGAAAAATATTCGCCTCTGTTGGAGCCGTGGCAACGCGAAATTGTCCGCATAATTCGTAAAATTTCGCAGTATTTTTATCCGCAAAGACAAACGCAAGTCATGAATGAGGGCTGGGCGACGTTCTGGCACTATACGATACTGAATCAACTTTATGACGAAGGCGTTGTCGGCGAAGGCTTTATGATGGAATTTTTACAGAGCCATACCAACGTGGTTTATCAGCCTCCTGTATCTAGCCGCTATTTTACTGGGATTAATCCCTATGCATTGGGCTTTGCCATGATGCGTGATATTCGCCGTATCTGTGAAAACCCGACAGCGGAAGATCGCGAATGGTTTCCCGATATAGCCGGTAGCGATTGGCAAAAGACATTGCAGTTTGCGATGCGTAATTTTAAAGATGAAAGCTTCATTTCTCAGTATCTTTCTCCTAAGCTGATTCGAGAATTTCACTTTTTTTCCATTTTGGATGACGACAGTAAAGACAAGCTGCAAATCTCAGCGATTCATGATGAAAATGGCTATCGCTACATTCGCCAGCAGTTGGCCGGGCAATATAACCTGGGAAATCGCGAACCCAATATTCAGGTCTGGTCGGTAGATATGCAGGGCGATCGCGCATTAACCTTGCGTCATTCGCAATATTTGCGTCGACCACTTAATGCACACACTGGAGAAATGTTGAAACATGTAGCACGCCTCTGGGGTTTTGATATTTACCTGGAAACGGTAGATCAGCAAAACAAAGTGTTGGCAAGGCAAGAATGCAAATGGGAAAAACGTAGCCGTTAGCAATTGCTTCGGATAGAATAAAGCACACCCACACGATGGAGATAGCATTATGTTTTTGGATTACCCGAAGATTTCCGCCACTAATAGCGAAACGGAACCGGATCGCCTTGACCGCCTGAGCCGCGTGTATGGATATGCTGCAGGATTAGCTGACCTTGACCACAATACTGAATGCATAGAAAAACTGGCAAAACTGCACGATCACAAGGGCACCTTGATGGTCATCTGGCATGTTGCGCCGACGTCAGCAGAAATCGGTTATTTTCTGCGCGCCTGGCAAAGCCGCATGGGTGATGGATCTAGCCAGGTTGAGCACGCATTAATGATCAACGAAACACCTCAGCGAGCAGCTGATAACGAGTCCGAATAAGTCAGTAGCCGCACACCATTGAGCACCACCAGCAGGCTGGTGCCGGTGTCGGCGAAAACTGCCATCCACAAACTTGCGTGACCGCTCAGGGCTAATGCAAAGAAGACAAATTTCACTGCCAGTGCAAAAATAATGTTTTGCCAGAGAATTGTGCTGGTTTTTTGTGAGATACGAATAAATTCCGGTAATTTACGAAGATCGTTTTGCATTAACGCTACATCCGCTGTTTCCAGTGCCGTATCGCTACCAGTCGCCATCGCAAAACCAATATGGGCTCGTGCCAACGCTGGGGCGTCATTGATGCCATCCCCAGTCATCCCCGTTACTCCTTGATCTGCAAGTTGTTTTATCGCTTCAAGTTTGTCTTGCGGCAATAATTGGCTGCGTACATCGGTAATGCCGGTTTGCGCGGCGATTGCTTGTGCAGTGTGGTCGTTATCACCTGTCAGCATCAGGGTAGAAATACCAAGCGCGTGCAATTCGGCGATCGCCTGTTTGCCAGAGGCTCTGACCTGATCAGCGATCGCTAATAATCCCAGCACAGTTTTATCAGCGCATAAGAAAATCACGGTATTACCGCTTTTTTCTAATTCTTGCGTTTGTTGGTTTAATTGTTGCAGCTTGTCATCAGGTAAAACGATGTTAAGTGCATCGATCATGGCACGATTCCCTAATTGAAACTCTACACCCTGGATGCGACCCGTAACGCCGCGACCACGACCAATTTCTAACAAGCCGATATCGTCTGCTGGCGACAAGGTGTCTGTGCAAGCGTCGACCAGTGCGTGCGCGAGCGGATGGCTGGAATGGGCATCAATGCTGGCAGCCAGTCTTAAAATCTCGCTATCTTTGTACTTGCTCACGCTGATTGTGCGGTTCAGGCGGGGTTTGCCTTCTGTCAGGGTGCCAGTTTTATCGAAAGCCAGTGTTTTTAGTTGGCGACCATGCTCCAGAAATAAACCACCTTTGACGACGATACCGCGCCGCGCCGCCAGCGCTAAACCACTAACGATCGTTACCGGTGTTGAAATCAACAGTGCACAAGGACAAGCGATGACCAGTAATACTAAGGCTCGATACAGACTTTCATGCCAGGCATGCTGGAAGAATAATGGCGGTACAATCGCCATCAATAATGCGAACGCAAACACAACGGGTGTATAAATGGCAGCGAATTTATCGACAAAGCCCTGCATCGGTGCGCGTTGACTTTGGGCTTCTTGAACTGATTGGGCAATTCTTGCCAGCATGGTTGAGTCAGCTGCTGCAGATACGCGAATCTGGATTGCGCCAGATTGATTTAACGTACCTGCATAAACGATGTCGCCCGGACGTTTTTCGACGGGAATACTCTCGCCGGTAATCGCTGCTTGATTGACATGTGATTGACCCGTTTCCAATATGCCATCTAATGCAATGCGATCGCCAGGACGACATTGTACTAAAGCGCCAACGTCAATTTCAGTGGTCGCGATCGCTTTCCAGCTCTGATCAATTTGCTGCACTAAGGCGGTTTCTGGTGCTTGCGCGAGCAAACCACTGATGGCGTCACGGGCCCGCAATAAGCTGGCTGCCTCAATCATTTCAGCCACTGCGAATAAGCAAATGACCATCGCCGCTTCTGGCCATTGACCAATCGCTAACGCACCGGTCACTGCGGCCGTCATCAGCAAGTGAATATTTAACGTGAAGTGACGTAAAGCAATCCAACCTTTTTTGAGTGTGGGAATGCCGCAGGCTAGAATTGCAACAATTGATAAAAAGGCAATTACAATTGAAGCGTCGGTGCCAGTGATCAAGGCAGTGATTTCGGCCGCTGCCGCCGCCAGGATGCCAAAGCCGACTTTCCAGTAACGGCTTTTACTTGGCGCTGCTGGTGCGCTGGCTGTTTCTCCCGCAGCCAATTCGGTACCGGACATGCCCAGATCTTTTAATTTTTCATGAATTTCAACCGGGTCTTGCTGGTAGTGGTGGACGGTGAGGATACGATTTAATAAATCGAAATCCAAACCCAAAACCTTCGGCATCCCTGTCAAAGAGCGACGGATCAAAGCTTCTTCAGTTGGACAATCCATATCTGCAATATGCAGACGCATCCGTTTGGCGTCCGCAGGCACGACTGCTTTCTGTGAGACTGAGGCGGCGCCGTGGGCATGATCGTGGCGACAGGCATGAGCATGTTGATGGTCGTGCTTGTGGGTGTGCCCGTGATCATGCCCGTGATCATGCCCGTGATCATGTATCTTTGCATGATCGTGATGGGCATCACCGCGGTGTTGTTCTACCGGCTGTTGGTTGTTGTGTTGATGCTCGTGCTCGTGTTCGTGCTCGTCCTCGTCCTCATGATCGTCCTCATGATCATGCCCAGACGCGTGCGGCGCCTTAGAACGGCTGAGTGGATGCGAATTAATGTCGTGATCGTGGTCGCAGCAGGCGCTATTTTGGGTCATGGTCGTTCCAAATCTGAGAATTTAAAACTAGTGTAGACTCTGGAGTTACTACAGGGTCAAGTGGAAATTAGAAATAAGATTTAAATGCGATTTGTGGGGTGGGAGAAAGTCGCCATCTCTGATCGGTAACGCTACCGCGCGGGTTTTACCCTGCCTACAATGCAGATGCAGGATGGTGATTACATGCTTCTCCTAAGTTGATGAAAAGCAATTTTTAGGTGTTTTGATTGGAGTCGATGATGCGTATCAGTGAACTTGCCAGTGCCACGGGCGTCGATTTGGAAACGATCCGTTACTACGAAAAGCAGAATTTATTACCGGCGCCAGCACGAGAGGATAATGGCTACCGAAGCTATACGGCGGAGCACTTAGAGCGATTATCGTTTATTCGTCATTGTCGTGCCTTAGATATTCCTTTAGCGGATATCCGACGCTTGGTTGCATTTATACAAAGTCCGATTGAGGACTGTGGTGATATCAATACGCTGATTGACCAGCAGATTACGCGCGTCAAAGCACGCTTGAAAAGTATGAAAGCTCTAGAAAAGCAATTGAGCCAATTGCGAGCACGGTGTGATGACAGGCATCATGGCAAAGAGTGCGGCATTTTGCATGAGTTAGTGTCCGCTGCGCACGGCGAGGCATGTGCCTGCCATGCGGACGGAAAATAAAGAGACGATTATTGTGCGGCGAGTTCGGCAAGCAAGTCGGAAATACCAGCCCAGCCAATAGCAATACCGATACATAACAAGATAAATGCCGACAAGCGCATTAACACGGTCGCTCCCACTTCACCGAGGAATTTTTCCATGTTTCGAGCAAAGCGATAGCATAAATAGATTACTAGGGTTGTCAGCAACACACCTAACGCAGAAGCAATACTGGTGACCAAAAAATCAACTGGTTTGTGCGGCAATTGTGCACCCAAAGTGATCGAGGCGGCAATGGTGCCTGGTCCTACTGTGAGCGGAAAACTGAATGGATAAAAGCTGCGACGACGCAATTCGTCGCGACTCCAGTTTCCACCATGTGTTGCTGCGACGGAATTGAGTAATTTATCCTGACTTTGATCATTGAGTAGTTTCCATCCAGTCATTCCAACTACTATCCCTCCTGCAACACGCACAATTGGAATTGAAATACCAAAAAATTCGAGCACATAAGAACCGATAAAAAGTGCGCCCATTAATAGAAAGAAGCAATTCAAAGCAATTCGTTTTGCCAGACGGTTAGAGAGCGCCGGATCGATCGGCCCCGTCATGGATAGAAAAATCGGTGCAACGGCGATTGGATTTAAAATAGGCAATACCGTCACCGGCACGACAATCAATGCTTTTAAGAATGCGTTTATCGCAATACTCATGAAGAACTCCAGTAAAAACTTAGCACGTGATTATAAAGTCCCTGACCTGAATCGTGTTCATGTTTGGAACGCCTTATGCATGTAAACACGGTATTTCCAAATCTGAACACGCAACGCTTGCATTTGCGAAGGATTACAGATGCCGATAAAGGGCAAATCTTTAAAGCGATGTCTGATGAATACGTTGTGAAGCATCTCGGCTGCTCCTATGAAACTCTTGCCGAAGCACAGACATTGCTAGACTGGTATGAACTTATCTTTCATCATGAAGTGGGCATCTGGTGGGGTATTTGTCTATATGACGCACCAGCGCAATTGATCGGTGCTTGCGGCATCCATGACTGGGATCGACAACAGCATAGTGCAGAGTTGGCATTTTGGCTTCTTCCCGAACATTGGCGAAAAGGCTATATGAAAGAAAGTTTGTACGCCGTAATGACTCATTGTTTCTCGACATTGTTACTACATCGTTTGCAGGCACGCGTCGACGCCGGAAATTCCGCCAGTCAAACGTTACTATTGCAATGTGGCTTTCAACAAGAAGGTATTTTGCGTGACGCTGAATTCAGGGGCAACGAGTATTTCGATGTGTTTTTGTATGCGCGATTGGCAACGGATCCTAGGGTTTAAGCTGATTTATTGAACAATATGCAATCAAAGAAGTCTTATATTTTATGAACCCAGCTAAAATTGCTTTCGGCGATTGGAATCTGGTAGCAATCTAAAGCAAGCTGTAATGACGTATCGATGATGCAGCAAGTGCACTTTTCACCTACGTTCTATAAAAAAGAAAGTGAATATGATTATCACCCCTATTTTACCGCGTTGGTCCCTTTTTATTCCCGCTTTTGCCTGGCTGGCGCTTGGTGGGGCACTGTTGCATTTGGGTAGCCTTTACGCCATCGTTTTGACGGTCGCTTTGTTTGGTGGCGTATTAACTGCGGTTTATCATGCCGAAGTCGTCGCTCATAAAATTGGAGAGCCTTTTGGTACCTTGTTGTTGGCGTTGGCGGTTACTTTGATTGAGGTCGCTTTAATTGTTTCATTGATGTTGTCAGGTGGTGAAACGACGGCTGGCTTGGCGCGTGACACGGTATTCGCCGCAATTATGGTGATTTTGACTGGCATCATCGGCTTGTGTTTATTATTCGGTGGCATACGCCATGGTGAACAGAGTTTTGGCTTGCAAGGAGCACGGACCTCTTTAGCGACGCTGGCAGCATTGGCCGTATTGACGCTGGTCTTGCCAAATTTTACGTCCACGATTGAGGGGCCGTTTTATAGTTCGAGCCAATTAGCGTTTATTGCGGTCGTTTCATTGGTACTGTACGGAACCTTTGTATTGGTACAAACAGTACGTCATCGCGACTATTTTTTGCCTGAAACGGCGGTCAGCGATGAGGATGTCCATGCACCTAAACCGTCAAACAAAGTTGCCTGGTCTAGCGCGGTTTTATTGATTGTCTGTCTGATTGCTGTCGTGCTGCTAGCCAAATCCCTGGCACCGAGCCTGGAATCCGCTGTGGCGGCAGTGGGTGCGCCGAAAGCTTTGGTGGGTATTATTATTGCCATCATCGTCCTTTTACCCGAAGGAATTGCCGCACTCAGCGCCGCACGTGCTAATCGCTTGCAAACCAGTATCAACCTCGCATTGGGTTCCGCTTTAGCGAGTATTGGTTTAACGATTCCAGCGGTAGCCGTGATTTCACTGGTCACGGGCTGGCAATTGAGTTTGGGAATTGATGCCAAATCGACCGTGTTATTGCTGTTGTCGCTGATAATTAGCACGATTTCATTGGGATCAGGCAGAACGACGATTATGCAAGGCACGATTCATCTGGTGATCTTTGCGGTATATCTATTCACGACCATTATCCCGTAGTCATCTGACTGGCTTTATTTTTTGCGGTGGCGCCAAGGCGAACACCGCATTTTTTATGTCATTCAAATAAAAGGATGTCGCTATAGAGTCGTAGCGGCAGCCTTTGTTGGTCGTTATTTCAGGATGCCAGCTAATTCGACTGCAGTTTTTACCTGCATTTTGTCAAAAATATGCGCTCTGTGCACCTCGACAGTGCGCATACTGATACCAAGATGGTCGGCAATAACTTTATTCATTTTGCCTTGCAATATCAAATCCAGGACTTCTTTTTCCCTTACCGACAAGCTGGCCAGCCTGTCATGTACCGCCGCAGCGAGACCAGCTTCACGCGATAACGCGAGTGCTTCTTGCACCCGATCCATCAGTTTATTGTCGTTGAATGGTTTTTCAAAGAAATCGAACGCGCCACGTTTCAGGCTATCTACGGCCATTGGCACATCACCGTGGCCCGTCAAAAAAATCACCGGCAATCGCTTAGTAAGTTTTTTTTCCGACAGCAAATCAAATAAGCCAATACCACTCAATTGTGGCATCCGCACATCCAACAAAATGCAGTCACCGGCCTGATCAAAACGGAGCGGTTGTGCCAGCGCAGCTAAAAATTGTTCACCGCTGCTATAGCCAACCGCAGCGATTTGGCGTGATCGTGCCAGCCATGACAGCGAATCACGGATGACATCTTCATCGTCGATTATATGTAGCATTGTGTCTCCAAAATCTTATAGGACTAACGCAAGGCCATCCCAGCTTCTTTAAGGCTCTTGATCGTTCAATTGTGTTGCCTGATTCATCGGTGTATTGTCAGGAGGGTAAGGTGAAATAGGGACTACTTGATCAAATGCAATGCCACGTTAAGTCTCATGAAATACAGGTAAAACGAAGCGGAAGATAGTACCACCAGCAGGATTATTGCTGTGCGTAAGTTTACCACCATGAAACTCAATCGCGGTACGACAGATATTCAGACCCATGCCCATCCCAGACGCCTTAGTGGAAAAAAATGGGGAAAAGAGTTGTTCTGCAATCGCTTCCGAGATCCCGGTGCCGCGATCGGCGACTTCGACTACAACGTGATCATTGTCTTTATCCAGGCTGGCCTGTATCCGCAAATTGCGCTGACCAGACGGCGTTTCTTGCATGGCCTCAATGGCATTGCGGGTGAGATTTAATAATACTTGCTCAATTAGAACTTTATCGGCCAGCACCTTGGGCAGTTTTTTGCCAGGGAGCCATTGCAAGAAAGTATGGGATGCCTGACCTTGCAATTCTATGAGGGGCATGGTGTTTTGTATCAATTCAACAATATCCACTTGTTCTCGCGTCGCTTCGCGTTTTTTGACGAATTCATGCACGCTGCGAATAATCTGACCGGCACGTTGCGCTTGTGTATTGACCTTGGCTAATGCACCCAGCAAGAGATTTTTGTCCGCACTATCCGCCTCCAGAATATTCATCGCGCCAGTGGTATAGCTAGAAATGGCAGCCAGTGGTTGATTTAGTTCATGTGCCAGCATGGAGGCGATTTCACCCATGGTGGCCAAGCGTGCACTCGCATGCAATTTTTCCTCTTGCTGACGGGTTAATTCTTGCGCATGTTTGAGTTCAGAAATATCAAGAATCGAGCTCATCCAGCCAGTTTGCTGACCGGTTTCATCGATCAGCGCTGATTCATAAATCAGCACCGATATCTTGGTGCCGTTGGCGTGCTGGTATATCGTTTCGAAACCGTGTGATGGAACGGATCCGGCTAACAGCTCTGTAAAACGTTGTTTATATTCAGCAAACGCTTCAGGCGCCCAATAGGGCATTGGCGGTAAGCGCCCGATAATTTGTTCAGCAGGAAAGCCAACCATATTGCAGAAGGCTGGATTGACATAAGTGAGCCGGCCTTGCATATCGCGGGCGCGCAAACCTGTCACCAATGAATTCTCCATCGCCGTTCTGAAAATCACCTGTTGCCGCAAGGCGCCTTCCGTGGCCAGCCGCCGATTGATATCGCGCCACAGGGCGGCAAGACTCCAGATTAAGCCTAATGATAAAAGAATCACGACCGACACCAATAAGTTAGCCATTAATTTCGGCTCACTCTTATTGCTATTTGTGTGTAATACAAGCGGTAAGTCAGGCAAATCTAACGTTCGGTTATGCGTATAGACATTTTTACCCAGACCCGCAGACGCCCTTGTGGCGTAGATCTTATCGTCGATATCAACCAGCGAAATCTGATTGTCTTGTGCAAACCACCACGGCACCAATTCTTCTAAAATGCCATTCGCTCTATAGGTAATGATAATGCGCCCAAAATGCCTGCTGCCTTTAATTAGAGGAATCTGGCAATTGATGACATAGGAATTTTTTTCCGCCTTTGGAAACTCGTCATCGAGCGTAGGCGTAAAGCAGCGGGTCCGGATGTCAAATTCTAAAGCACCTGATTCCTGGTAAGGTAGGTCGGGCACATGCTTGCCAGAGGGGCCGTCATCCGTGCTCGCGGTGACTAGCTCATTTTTGTGATTAAACCAGGCGAGGCTGGAAATTTCGCGATTGCTATTACGTAGACGGTCGAAGCGTTCCATCACTGCTGCCGGCTTTAAACCTAAACCGATAATGTCTGCACCAATCTGGCGCAGCATTTCATCATTTCTATCGATTTGAAATTGAATCGCGTGCTCAACCCACAAAGTATCCGCGATCAGTTGTTCTTGATGATCGTTGGCTTCCATCCTTTTTGCTTGCAATGGTAGCCAGATGAGCGTGGCAAGAAATAAAGAAAGTAACAGGATCGGGATGATCCAGCGCCACTTTTCTTTTGACCAGGCTCGCGATTTATCAAAAATTTTCATGCCCTACAGTTTAATGTACAAGTGCTTTGTACACTAGTTGTAAAAACATGACGGCGAATCGCAATGCTTGTGGTTTTCCACACTTGATGGTTAAACTTTAAATCTGAATAATGAATCAGCCAATGTAATTGGCAATTACATTGGAGACAGTTGTGAAAATAAAAAACGCCTTACTTTGTTTCATCGCTACATGTGCCGTCACGACAGTGCCTCTTCAGGTACGTGCACAATCTCCCATCGTTATCAAATTTAGTCACGTCGTTGCGAGTGACACGCCAAAAGGTGAAGCAGCTCAACGTTTTAAAGAGTTGGCTGAAAAGGCGACTCAAGGTCGCGTCAAAATTGAGCTTTACCCGAACAGCAGTCTGTATAAAGATAAAGAAGAATTAGAGGCTTTACAATTGGGTGCAGTTCAAATGTTGGCGCCATCACTTGCCAAATTTGGGCCACTTGGCATTAAAGAATTTGAAGTTTTCGATGTGCCTTATATTTTTCCATCAAAGGAAGTGCTGTATAGCGTCACACAGGGTCCGATCGGTAGGGATTTACTCAAAAAACTAGAACCGAAAGGTATTATTGGTCTGGCATTTTGGGATAATGGTTTTAAAGATATGTCGGCAAATAAGCCTATTCACTTGCCTTCCGATATGAAGGGATTGAAGGTGCGTATTCAGTCCTCCAAAGTTCTCGATACACAAATGCGGACACTTGGCGCGATACCGCAAGTTTTGGCATTTTCGGAGGCGTATCCAGCGCTGCACAGCGGATTTGTTGACGGCACTGAAAATCCGCCATCTAACCTATATACGCAAAAAATGCATGAGGTGCAAAAGCATTTGACCCTAACTGGTCATGGTTACCTCGGCTACGCAGTCATCGTCAATAAAAAATTCTGGGATGGCTTGCCAGGAGATGTTCGTGGACAACTCACTCAGGCAATGGCGGAAGCCACCATTTATGCGAACACGATAGCGCAGCAAGAAAATGATAAGGCGCTGGCAGCTATCAAAAAATCCGGTAAAACCAAAATTTATGTGTTGAACGAGCAGGAAAAAAATATCTGGCGTAAAGCATTGTTACCAGTACAAAAAGAAGTCGAGCCGCGAATTGGCAAAGACTTGTTTGCCAGCATTAACAAAGAGGCTGCAAAATTTGGCAATCAATAAAAGCGGCTCAGTGACCTATTCTGTCGTGAATAAATATCAATGCTAAAACGATAATTTTATTTATTTTCCTTGCGTAAATAAAATTTACAGCGACGTTTTTTTTACGCTATTATTTCCATCGAGCAATTAAAGCATCGCTCATGATTTTAAGAAACCGTTTACCACATTTTCACACTTTGTAAATGTGTTTTACATATATGCAACAGATGCGTGGTTTTACGTAGCTTTTTTTTGTCACTGGTATTTGGTCATGCTATATTCTGGCCTAACTTGAAATATGCAGGTAACAGAATTAAAAGGCGGTAGTGCAAAAAAACGGTACTCATACCGTTCACTGAGGAGACGCGCGTTTTTAATACAAGCTGAGTTAATGTGATTACACAAAAACTAAACAGCCGAAAACGCGAGATATGTTTTAAGGGCGCATCTTTGGATGCGCCTTTTTTCTTTTTGGCAATTGTTTGAATTTTGTTCTTAAGCCAATTTGCCACATTTGCCACAGGCCTAACCAAACTCCCCAAAAATTGCGCCATCCGCTATGCTATGAGCTTTCAAGAACCAAGTTAAATCATGTCTGACCATGAATCGACCATTTTTTCAGCGATTTTGCATGCGCCTTTTGGTGCGATGGGCATTCGCGTAGAAGATCAACAGTTGGCTGAACTGGTCTATTTACCTCCCCGCTTCAAAGAAAAAGCGCCGTTGGATGGTGTCTCTGAGCAAGTGATGGAACAAATTTGCGCGTATTTTGATAACCCAGACTATCGATTTCAATTGCCAATGAAGCCGGTTGGCACGGCGTTTCAACATCGGGTTTGGCAAGCGATTTCTGCAGTACCGCGAGGCGAAGTAGCTACTTACGGCCAAATCGCCAGGCATATTCGTTCTGCGCCGAGGGCAGTCGGTCAGGCTTGCGGTGCAAACTGGTATCCATTGGTGATTCCTTGTCATCGTGTTACCGCCGCCGGAGGTTTAGGTGGATTTGCGCATCATGATGATGAAACTGGCTTCCATCTTGGGGTAAAACGTTGGTTGCTCGCACACGAGGGTGTTTCGGCTTATCGCTAAGATCGGACGGTTCAGCTATCATGCGCATCGCAAACAATACCTCGAAGAACCCGACCGAACTTCCTATCGTCTTGGCAGACGAGGTGGTTGCACAAATTGATCAGTTTTGCGACATTCTGTGGCTTGAAGATGGGCTTGCCAAAAACACAGTGGAAGCTTACCGCCGCGACATGCGTTTGTTTGCAGAATGGTTGCAAGCGACAAAATCCAAAGATTTATATCAGGTCGAACACCACGATATTAGCGACTATATTGCTGCCAAACATACAACGTCAAAAGCCACGTCGGCGAATCGGCGTTTGAGTGTTCTTAAACGGTTTTATTTGTTGGCATTGCGCCAAAATCTTGTCGCTCTTAATCCATGCAGCAAACTCAAATCCGCAAAACAAGCCGCCCGCTTGCCTAAGACACTCAGTGAAGCCCAAGTTGAATCCTTATTAAATGCGCCGGATGATAGTCCATTAGGTCTACGTGATCGGACGATGCTGGAATTGATCTATGCGTGTGGATTGCGGGTCTCCGAGCTCGTTAATTTAAAATCTATTGAAGTGGGATTGAATGAAGGCGTGCTAAGGGTAACCGGCAAAGGTGATAAAACCCGCTTGGTTCCATTCGGAGAGATTGCACGTATCTGGTTAGAGAAATATTTGAAAGAGGCGCGTCCGATCATTCTGCAAGGTCAAGTCGACGATGCGTTGTTCGTCACCGCAAGAGGCGGGGCGATGACGCGTCAAATGTTTTGGATACTAATCAAAAAGTATGCTGCGCAAGCGGGTATTACCAATCATTTATCCCCACATACTATGCGCCACGCGTTTGCCACCCATTTACTCAATCATGGCGCGGATTTGCGCGTTGTTCAGTTATTGTTAGGCCATGCTGATATTTCTACGACTCAAATCTATACCTACGTTGCTAAAGAGCGGCTCAAAAAACTCCATGCCGAACATCACCCCCGAGGTACTGCATAAAAAAACGCCCCGCAAAAATAATTGCGGGGCGTTTTTTGACCATCAGCAGAATCGATACAACTTCATGAAGATTAGCGGAATGTATATTTCGCTGAAACTCTGAAGTAACGACCAAGATTGTTGTGCAGATCAGCGTTATAGCCTTGCTGAACTGTTGTCGATGTATTACCTGCAGGATAGTAAGGTGCTTTGATATCAAAAATATTGGCTACATTGACACCGAGAACCAGGTTTTTAAAGCCTGAATAAGTATAACCAACATCTACAGTTGTCCAGGTTGGTACCTGGCAGTCAGGGTAGTAAGAGTTGTACTTCGGCACACCACCTAAGCTAGTTGCCGTGGATGGTTGACCTGAGCCATAGTGGCAGTATGGTGTTGGGTAGGTAGTCGCATTATCGTAGCGGCGCACTTCTGAGATGCTATCGATAAAACGTACCGACGCGACGACATTATGCGCATCTTTTTCCCAACTTGCAGATAACGTTGCACGCAAGCGTGGAATTGGACCCACGGATGTTGACCAATCGTTCAGGCCACCTGCCGTACCAACAGCATTACGTTCCACATCACCTGGTTGTTCCGCACGACGATACGAGATCAGATATGTCGTATTCAATGAGGTTTTCAGATTGCCATAATCACCCAGACTGCTACGTAATTTCATGTCAACGTCAACACCACTCGTTTCAGTACTACCTTGATTAACCCAAGGTGTTTTGACCGCTAACAATGGGCCTGTTCCAGCGATAGGGTTGCCATTGGCATCTTTTAATTGATTCAATGGGTTGGTATCACGAACGATATAATCCGCAGGATAGTTGCCTGGATGTTCCAGCAAGAAGGTTGCACTACTCAGACTGATTTCACCTTCTTTGCGAATCTTGAATACATCAACTGTGACATCAAAATTCTTTGTCGGAGAAAAAACAAGACCTAAAGAATAGCTTTTTGATGTTTCAGGTTTCAGATCAGGATTTGCACCACCGACACCGGAAATACTTTTCGCGCAGTCAGACGTGTCCGCACCAGGGGCAGGATTCACACCGTTCGGGCAGCGAATTGGATCAACCGTACCATTTAGAAAGAACTGTGCGCCGCCCGCAGCGATTTGGGACACCGCTGGAGCACGGAAACCTTCGGAATACGAACCACGGAATGCCAAACTATCGTTGACCGTCCACTTAGCGCCAACTTTTGGTACAAAATTGGCTTTAAGATTTGGATATTTATCAAGACGACCAGCAAAGTCCATCTCGAAATTTTTCAAGAATGGCGTGCGTAATTCAACGAATGCAGAAGAAACATTGCGTTTCGCATCGATAGCCGTTGTTGCCAAACCAAGAATATCGCCGTTTGCATTTGCTGCATCCGGAGCAATCGTTAATTTTTCCTGACGGAATTCAACGCCTGAAGCGAAACCAATTGCACCACCTGCTAATGAACCAAATTCCGTACTAGCCTTGGCATCCCACTGCGTAATTTGTGCCACGCCATTGTTAGTCAAATCACGTGTAATGCTAGGATCTGCTGCGATCGATGCTAAAGAGCGATTTTGATTAATCAGCTTGTTTAAAGTCGGGATATACAAGAATCCATAAGCAGTTTCAATTCGCTTGGAGCGATTCCACAGCAGGCCAGTTTCCCAGTCCCACCCAGCATTCGTGCCGCGGAAACCACCGAGCAGACGTGCATTTTGGTTTTCAAGATCCGTGCCTGTTTTTAAGTTCTCAAAACGATAGCCTACAGCTGCGCGGGCATCTGAGAATGGATTATCCGGATGTCCGATTGGTAAAATTGCCTGGAATGGTGTCGCCAGACCGCCAACTAAAAAGTTAGTTGTTGGAGATGTGCCCAGAATGGTACGGGCAGGTGCGCGATAGACACGTTTTGAATCTGTCAAAGCCACTTCACCGAAAGCACTGAGATTTTCGTTGATTTTCAGATTGCCAACAGACATCAAATTGACATCGTCGGATTTGCCTTGAACGTCAACAAACTGGTCCGTGTCATAGTTACAGAATTTCCGGCCTAACAGCAAGCCGCTGGTAATGCCATATTGCGGGCCGCCTACAAGCTGGCGTGATGGATCGCAATTCAATTGATTTACGGCGTTAGGACCGCTGGTGTAAAACGATTTTGAATTGGGTGTTTTTTCTCTGAAGAAAAACGCTTGATTTGAAATGTAACTGTTATAAGGATTCAGACGATAGTTCATGTCGGCGTACTGCGCTGCTTGAACACCATTTGATCCTTGACGTTCTGTCGTCGCTTGCTTGGAGGAGTAATCCAAAGCAAACAAAACGTTCCAGCCATCTGTAGTTAAATCACCAAAGCCGATTGCGCCATTCGCATTTTGGCGACGGAATTGGTTATCACCATTGGCGCTGGCATTGATTGTTACTTCGCCACCTTGATAGTCACGTTTTGTGATGAAGTTGATGACGCCGGCAATTGCGTCAGAACCATAAACGGCTGAGGCACCGTCTTTAAAAATTTCTACACGATCCAGTGCAGATAATGGAATGCTGTTGAGATCGTATAGCGTGGATTGTCCATTGTTCGGATTCGCATATGCTGATGGCGTCATGCGGCGACCGTTCAGCAGAATCAGTGTGGATGTCGAGCCCAAACCGCGCAACGATGCTGTCGCAACACCTTTTGAGAATCCGTTTTGATCTGGCGTATCGTTATAGCCACCAACACCCATCGATGGAACCTGTTTCAGCAATTCGAGCACAGTTGTGGCACCGCTATCACGGATATCCTTGGCTGTGATTGTTTGAATTGGGGACGTACCTTCTTTATCGGCACGCTTGATATTTGAACCGGTAACTTCAACTTTTTGAATCTTTAATTCACTTGTTTCCTGAGCAAAACTGGCAACGCACAGCGTACTTGCAAGTACGCTTAAAGCGAGTTTTACGGAAGTAACTACCGTTTTTTCTCTTAATACCATTGCAACTTCTCCAAAGAAATAACTTATTTTTATTAAATGCACCGAAGATTGTTCGAACCACTTTGGTTCGTGCGCGGTGCCGTCAACGGGCCTTCATACATTGAACTCGATGTAGCATTGGTTTACGTAGTGATACATAAAATCGAGTTGAGTTACATTATGCCCATAAAGTGTATCCGCTGAAACATTAAGTTACCAATTGAGATTTATTTGTTGCATTCTTGTGACACGTAAAGGAAATAAATTTTCATTTTTCATTTTATTTTTTTGCCGTCGCGGGTCAACATTTAACGTCAAATGAGCAAAAAATCTCTGTTGTAGTATCAGTGAAGCTATAATTCACCTCTGTTTTTTCAGCTTGACGAGAATAAATTTTGGCAAAAAAAGAGCACGTATCCGAGACACCAGCAACGCAATTGTTAAGGAAAAACAAGATCGATTTTTCTGAGCATCCGTATGCCTACGAAGATCATGGCGGAACTTCAGTATCTGCACGTGAATTGGGGGTAGATGAGCATGCTGTCATTAAGACGCTGGTTATGCAGGACGAGGCAGCAAAACCGCTCATCGTCCTCATGCATGGTGATCGTAAAGTCTCGACCAAGAATCTGGCACGGCAAATTTCGTGCAAATCAGTTGAGCCATGTAAACCAGAGATTGCACAAAAACATTCCGGCTTTTTGGTCGGCGGCACTTCGCCTTTTGGTACAAAAAAAGCGATGCCAGTTTATGTCGAGCGTACGGTGTTAGATCTGCCAAAAATTTATATCAATGGCGGACGCCGCGGATACTTGATCGGTATTTCACCGGCTGTATTAGTTTCCTTGTTGCAAGCTAAAGCAGTCGAGTGCGCCATCGAAGAGTGAGTGTTGGCGACGCATGGTTCACCCGTTATATATATTGTCGTAAAAAATAAAAAATCACGGAGTATGTGATTAAATAGCCTTATTCTCAATGCAGTGAATGAGGTATTTAAAATTACTGGAGGGGAGTATCTTTCTTCTTCATGCTTAATCAAGGAAAAAAATGAATACTATTCTGGCAGCAGTAGTGGCTTATTTAATAGGGTCAGTCTCTTTTGCAGTGGTGGTGAGTAAGTTATTTGGTTTATCTGATCCCCGGACTTACGGCTCTAAAAATCCTGGTGCAACCAATGTTTTGCGCAGTGGAAATAAAGCAGCGGCGGTGTTGACTTTATTGGGCGATGCAGTCAAAGGGTGGTTTGCGGTGTGGTTGGCGACAAAATATGCAACGCAGTTTAATCTTGATGACGGCAGTATCGCAGCGGTTGCAATTGCTGTTTTTCTTGGTCACTTATGGCCGATATTTTTTAAGTTTGTAGGCGGAAAAGGAGTCGCAACAGCCGCTGGCGTCTTGATCGGTTTGAATCCTTGGCTTGGTGTCGCGACGTTAGTGACTTGGGTTGTGATCGCTTATGCGTTTCGCTATTCGTCACTGGCGGCGCTGATTGCAGCGATTTTCGCCCCTTTATATTACGGTCTTTTGTTTGGTCCAGATGTGAAATTGCTGGCGGTATTTATCATGAGTTGTTTACTGATCTATCGCCATCGTCAAAATATTACTAATTTGATGGCAGGAAAAGAAAGCCGTCTCGGTAGTAAAAAGAAATAAATCGAGATAAAAATCTTTGGATTGAATATTTTATTAAATAAGACCTGTTAATATTTTTATTTCTTACTATCATGAAATTGTAGAGATGCAATTTTAATATTCCGACTTCCGACAGAGGAAAATTTCATGATAGCCAACCTGAAATACGTTCTAGTCGTTTTAATTTTTGGCGTCAGTTTTTCGGCACTTTCAGCGGAGCAAGGTAATGCGGAAGAGGCTAAGGCATTGGTACTAAAAGCCATTGACTCAATGAAAAAACATGGTATTGATCAGACAATTGTCGATATCAATAACAAAGATGGTGGCTATCGAGATCGCGATTTATATGTTGTTGTTTATGATTTGAACGCTAAAAACCTGGCGCAGATCAATCCGAAAATGATCGGTAAAAACATGATGGAATTGCGAGACGCTGATGGTAAATATTTCATCGAGGAGCGTCTCGAAATCGCCAATAAAAAAGGAAGCGGCTGGCAGGATTACAAGTTTGTAAACCCGCTGACTAAACAGATAGAACCGAAATCAATGTATATCGAAAAGTATGAAACAGTCATCGTTGGTTGTGGCTTTTATAAGAAAGACTAAACTAGGCTGACGTCAATTCATGCAAGGGCCAACGAGGTCTCACATTGAACGCATATTCTCGTGTTGCTAACGCGGGATTTTTTTTGAGTCTCAGGGCGCCGGCAAAGGCAATCATGGCACCGTTATCGGTACAGAATTCAAGTTCAGGGTAGAAAACCTGAAAGCGCTTTTTTGCCGCCGCAGCATTTAAAGCATGGCGCAGTTGTCGATTAGCACCAACACCACCAGCAATGACCAGGCGTTTTAATCCACTTTGCTTGATTGCCGTGACGCATTTGGCAACTAAGACATCAACAATGGCATCGACAAAACCACGCGCTACGTTGGCTTTGTCTGCCTCGCTCATTTCTGTAGGATATTTTTTAACTGCAGTCAGTACGGCGGTTTTTAATCCCGAAAAGCTAAAATTAAAATCTTTGGAATGCAACATCGGCCTTGGGAATTGGTGAACCGTTGGGTCTCCCGACTCTGCCAGTAAGGAGATTGCTGGCCCGCCGGGGTAGGCGAGACCTAACAATTTAGCCGATTTATCAAAGGCTTCACCGGCGGCATCATCCAGCGTTTCGCCTAACAATTGGTACTGTCCGACACCATCAACGCGCATCAATTGTGTGTGACCGCCGGAAACTAACAAGGCAATAAACGGAAATTCAGGCGGCTGACTCGCCAATAGCGGAGACAATAAGTGGCCTTCAAGATGATGTACTCCAAGGATTGGTTTGTCGAGCGCTACGCCCAGCCCACAGGCAAATGAGGCTCCAACTAGCAAGGCGCCAGCGAGTCCTGGTCCCTGTGTGTAGGCAATTGCATCAATATCGTGTTTTTGAATGGCGGCTTTCGCTATTACTTCATGCAACAACGGCAAGGTACGGCGAATATGGTCGCGCGAAGCCAGTTCAGGCACAACGCCGCCATACTCCTGATGCATTGCGATTTGTGAATGCAAGGCGTGGGCTAATAAGCCGCGCTCTGTGTCATATAAGGCTAGCCCTGTTTCGTCACAGGAAGATTCAACGCCAAGAACTATCATGAAGCTACTTTTTGAAAAGAGGGGGGAGCACAGTGAGCCTGTGCAATCGAAGTAGTGATTATAACTTTCTTGGCGAATCCACGGAAAGTTCTATGCACCACTGACGATAGGCAGCTCGACATAAAAATGTGCGCCATATCCGGTAACAGAGTCAAAGCCTATTTTCCCGCCCATGCTTTCGACTAATTCTCTGGAAATGGCAAGGCCCAGCCCGGTTCCCCCTTTTTCACGCGTATCGGAGGAATCGGCTTGTGCAAATTTTTGAAAAATCCGATCACGGAACTCGCTTGGTATACCTTTTCCGTGATCACTTACGCTGATGCGAACGTGGCCATGTTTAATGGTGGTCGCAATGTCAACAGTCTCATTGACGGGTGAATATTTGATCGCGTTTGAAAGCAAATTTGAAATTACTTGCATGAAGCGTTGACTATCGATCAAAATCTTTACGTCTGGCAAGGGTTGTTGCAAATGAAGGAGCACTTTTCTTTGCGCACCAAAGGTGGTATTCGTATCAATTGCCTGACTTAACATGGGAGCCAGCGCATATTCTTGCATGTCAAAGTGCATTTTCCCTGCACTCAGTTTTTCCATATCCAACAAGTCGTTGATCAGGAATGTCAGACGCTGACTGTTTTTGCTAGCGATATTCAGTAGTGGGGTCAGACTTTCGGGTAAGGTTCCAGTGGCGCCACCTAAGATCAATCCCAATGCGCCAGAGATCGATGTTAATGGTGTGCGCAGCTCATGACTGACCGTTGAAATGAATTCATTTTTAATATGTTCGAGACGTTTTCTTTCTGTAATATCGCGCACCAAACCAATATACAAAGCCCGTCCCTGGCGTTTGACCGCAGAGACGGATAGGTCAATAGGGAATACGCTCCCATCTTTGCGTCGCGCCTCTACTTCTTGTGCGGCACCAATCAGATTCGAGATATTGTCTGCTCTGAAAGGGAAACGAGATTGATCGCGCCTATCGTCGAGATCACTTTTATCATTGATAGGTAACAAGATACTAAAGTGCTTTCCGATTAACTCGTCTTTGTGATAACCGAAGATATTTGCAGCAGCGAAGTTAAAGGCATCGATAAAGCCCAGATGATTTACCGTGATGATGCCGTCAAGCACATTGTCGATGATGGCTTGGGTATGAGCGGCTTGATCACGTAAAGCTTGCGCGTTCATTTTGCTATCGGTCACATCCTGGAGCGTGCCGTAAATGCCGCAGATTTCGCCTTCTTTAATTTGTGGTAATCCAATAATCCTGATCCAGCGTTCGTTTTTCTTGGCTGTGATAATTTTAAATTCTGCATCGAAGCGTGTTCCTTTTGTTCCAGCCTCAGTGAGCAAGTGATGAATGTGTTCGCGACTGTCTTTGCCTTTATAAAAGGCGAGTGCCTGATCAGTATTGCATTGAAAATTCACGTCGACTTCATGAATTTGTTTTGTTACCGAACTCCAATTGATTTGTCTGCTAACGAGATCGTATTCCCATGTACCGATGCGAGCAGCAGCATTAGATTGTTCAAGCAGTTCATAGGCGTGCGCCAGCTTTTCTTCCGCGATTCGTTCTTGAGTGACGTCCTGGTGACTTCCGGACATCACGAGAGGCTGTCCATTTTCATCCCAACTGACGACACAACCGCGATCTCTGATCCACACCCAGTAACCGTCTTTATGCCGCATGCGACTGGTCAGATCAAAATACGGCAATTCGCCGTTGAAATGACGTTCAATCAGTTCAGCAGAAATCTTTGCGTCTTCTGGGTGGCATAGTTCGAGCCAGGTTTGCACCGTTGTAGGACTTAGCTCAGCCAGGGTATAGCCCAACATGCCAGCCCAGCGTTCGTTAAAAATCGTCATACCAGAGGGAATGTGGCATTCCCATGTACCGATATTTGTACCCTCAATAATATTGGCGAGCCTTTGTTCACTCTGCGCATGTTGGCGCTGAATTCTGGCTGCATTGACCAACTGACCTATCGTAATTGTGACCGGTTGAAGAAAATCAACCGTCAATTTATCGTACATAGTCGGGCTATTTGCAATACCCAACATAGCAACGACCTCGCCATCGTATTCGATTGGAATGGCAAGAAAGTGTCTTAGAGGAGGGTGATTTTTGGGTAAATCACCGACCTCGCGCTCAAACGATAAATTATTAGATATGACAGGTATTTTTGTATCGAGTCTGGGATCAAATAATAAATCGAGGTTCTCGAACTCGATCCCTTGCTGAACGGCTTTTTTGTTCACTTCTATCGTTTGTTCATCCCATCCTAAATCACGAATGGAACACACTTTCAAATAGGGAATTCCATTGCGATTACGGATGACCTCGCAAATAAATCCATACTCACTCTGTGTAAGACGCAAACTATTACTTAGTAAAGTATCAAAGCCCTTACCGCGATCTTTACCCTTGATAAATTGGGCTTGCGCTTTTGCTACAGCGTCATTCAATTGTTGCTGTCTTTGTATTGATTGATTTAGTTGTTGTCGTTTTATCGTGCTGTTGACCCAATCGCCCAAGACATTCACGAATTCAATTTCAACGTCGCTAAATTCATTTGTCCGAACTTGCGGGTCGGAAAACCCCAACGTTCCGAAACGTTTTCCTTCTACAAATAAAGGAATTCCGATATAGGATTCCTGTTTGAATAGTTGATAGCTCGGATGAGAACTAAAGCTGCTTTGACTAAGATTTGCTGCGTAGATGACGTCATGTTCGGTATTGACGAAGTCGGAAAAAGTACTTTCTTTCAGATATCGTTGTCCCTCTCTGACATTACCAGATGTAGAGTAACAAACTTGAATGACACTTTCGTTTTCTTGAATCTGAGAAATGACGCCAGTTGATACCTGCAAATATTGACAACCCAGTGCAAGTGTTTCGCGCAATAAAATTTGTGGATCTTGAAACGTTAATGAAGTAATTCTGGTCAACGTTAGCAGCGCATTGTGTTGCCTCACAGATTGCGCGTTCCCAATTTCGTGTTCCATGCAATCAGCAAGATTGCGCAAAATTTGCAACTCATCATCGGTCAGCGTTCTTGGATCGGGATCAATGAGGCATAGCGTTCCAATTCGTTGCCCATTTTTTGCGTGAAGTGGTGCACCCGCATAAAAACGAATGTTTGGAGCATCGGTGACAAGTGGATTATCGAAAAAACGTAGGTCGCAGCTTGCGTCAGGCACGTGCAATATCTCTTCCGATAAAATTGCATGACCGCAAAATGAGATATTTCTACAGGTTTCTGTTGCTGGCAAACCTTGGTTTGATTTGAACCATTGGCGATTTTCATCGATCAGCGACATCAGCACGATTTTCGTCTTGAAGATTTGTTTTGCCAGCAGGGTAATTCTGTCAAAGCGCTCTTCTGGCGGCGTGTCAAGGAGGCCGCATTCTTGAAGGGTTATTAATCGAAAATTTTCGTCGTCTGGGCGCCGTGGCGATTGCATAGAAAATAGTTGTTAGTGAAAAAGACAAACTACATGAATCAAAAAATTGCAGTACGCATAAAAAGTGCGACGCCTGTTGATGGATGCGAGAATATCACTGTGGACATTCTTCGTCATCAGAACCATTTTAAATGATAAATAGCGAGGTGTACGTTAAAACTCAAGTGTACTATTTTTATTCAGACAGGGCTTTATCAATCCGAATTTATATTTTTGAATTTCTGAATTGAAATTTCTGAATTTAAATTTCTATGCTGAAATTTCTATGTTGAAATTTCTGCGTTTGAATTTTCTACATTGAAATTTAGGTTGTCGAATTAGGCGTTTAACATTAATCTTTCGATTATTTAATGACCTTCAGAAATAATCCAATCTGGATTTTTTGTTTTGATGAAATTGACAATTGCCCAGACGACATCAGGGTCAAATTGTTTTCCGCTTCGTTCCTCAAGATACGCGATGACGTCGTCCAAAGGCCAAGCTTGCTTGTATGGACGCGCATGTAGCAAAGCATCAAAGACATCGACAACTGCGACGATACGTGCAGCAAAAGGAATTTCGGCGCCTTTCAAGCGGCGTGGATAACCGCTGCCATCGTAATGTTCATGATGGCTTCCTGCAATTTGCGCGCCAATGCTCAGGCTGCTTTCACCTTCTACCATCCTGGCTGCACGAGCAAGAACTGTCTCACCTATCTGCGCATGTCCTTCCATGATGGTTCGTTCTTCTGGGGTATGTTTGCCAGGTTTGAGAAGAACATTATCAGGAATGCCGACTTTACCAACGTCATGCAAAATACTTGCGATGCCAACAAATGCCAAAAAATTGGCATCGACTTCAGGGGGTAATTTATTTGCCGCTTTTAGTTCCATGGCAATTGCATCAGTCAATCGACAAACTCGACGTACATGACCACCTGTCGTCGCATCGCGTGATTCAGCCAGATCGGCAAGTACGACCACAGTGGCTTCTTGCGTTGCTTTTAGTAGCTCAAACATATGCAAGTTATCAAACGCTGCCGCGATCCTGTCGCAAAATATATTCAACAAGCTAATCTCCAGCTTGTTTAAAGGCCATAAGGGTTTGAAAGCCACTGCGAACTGGTGGCCATGTGCTGCTTGTATTAACAGTACATCAAGTTCATCAGAGAAAAGGCTTTTTTTCTCTTCGAATGCTTGCAGGATATTTGCCGTCCATGGATGTTCAGCACGCAAGGTTTTTTGACTTAACAGTTCTGTTGATTTGCCGGTTGTTGCGATTACTAAAGGCAGACGAATGTCATTGTCCGGGGATGATCCCATTACGCACAAGACGCCATCAGTGCCAAAATTAAGAATTGCGCTGATTTGTGTCAGAACGCCTGAAGCTAATTCTTTCAGCGAATCGAGTTGGTATAAATTGCTGGCGGCTTCCAGAATTTTATCGAGTCCACGACGGTTTGTTTCTATCGTCTTCAATCCTTCGTACGCTCGAAGTGAAGAAATGACGGTCGTAAACATTTTTTGTGCTGTCAGTTCGGTTTTGAGTTTGTAATCGTTGATATCGTAATCAACAATCACACTTTGTTCTGGCGCTTGTCCAGGTTGTCCGGTGCGCAAAATAATTCGCACCAAGTCATTGTGTAATTCTTCGCGGATTCTCTTTGCTAGTAGGAGTCCTGCATCCTCGGTTTCCATAACAACATCAAGCAAAATCATGCCGATGTTGTCTTCTTTGACGAGTAAGTCGTAGGCTTCAATACCAGAATACGCCGACAGTATTTCTAATTCGCGGCCTTTGTAAGTTAGCTTGTTGAGTGCCAAGCGCGTTACGGCATGGATATCTGGTTCATCATCGACAATGAGAATTCGCCAATAATCTGACGATCTTTTGTTTTCTGCGGGCTCATCTTCCTCCAGCCATTTTTCTTCGTCGATGATGTCTGTCATGATAAATCCTTAATAATCCATTAAGCTCTATCCGAAGATTTTCTTCAAATCGGAAGACTTTATTCCCGGAAACTAATTTCCAAATTTAGAATAACAAAATTGCTCTGTAAACACTATATAAACACTATATAAACACTATATTTTTTCTAGCTGTTGTGTGACTCTCGGGATACAAATGGTAAACACGGCGCCTTGTTCTGGGTGGTTGTGTGCAGTGATGCTGCCACAAAGTTGTTTATTGATAATATTGAAAACAATATTCAAGCCTAAGCCAGTGCCACCCTGGCCACGTTTTGTTGTAAAAAATGGCTCAAAAATTTTGTCCAGAAATTCCTCAGGAATGCCACGCCCATTGTCTCTGAAACCAAGATAAACCGATGCACCAGTTAGATGAACCAGAATATCAATTTGGCCGGCCATCCCATCAGGAAATGCGTGGGTTACTGCATTCATTGTAAGGTTGGTAACGACTTGCGCCAAAAGCCCCGGATAGCTATCCATGACAATTTTTTCCTGGCTGATGATTTGAATGTTGACTCGCGCCTTACGTAGTGTTGGGTTCAAGCTGGTAATGATGTCATCAAGAAATTCGGTGAGTTCAAACTCTCGCCGTTGCTCGCTGGTTTGATCTACCGCTACCTGCTTAAAACTTTGTATTAGGTGTGCGGCTCGACTTGCATTACTTATAATTAAACGTGAACATTCATTCGTCGTATTCAAAAACGCCGTAATATCGGATTTCCGGATGGCTCCCGCAGACATGCTTTGAGTGACTTCACTACTTGCGTCTGCGAGTACAGAAGCACTGGTTACGATAACGCCAACGGGGGTGTTAATTTCATGCGCAATGCCTGCAACAAGACTTCCCAAACTGGCTAATTTTTCTGCTTGTAATAGGGATTTTTGGGCGGCTTTGAGGCTAATATAAGCCTCTTCGGTCTGCTTGGACGAGGCGAGTGCAAGGGCTTCTGCCTGTCTTTGTAAGACGATAATATTTTTTAAATTACGTAACACCAAATTGAAGCCGCGAATAACTTTTCCAAATTCGTGACTTTTTGATTCCGGTAATTCTGCTGCCGCCTCTGCATCATGTGAGCTCAATTCATACAGTGCGCTCTGTAGTCGTTTTATTGGATCAAACACGACTTTCAAACTCATGGCCAGTGCGATGATTAATATGGCATCGAGGATAAAAATTTGCAGGATCGTGAGCATTAAACTTTCGCGCAATTTTTTATCAATATAGTCATGCGAAAAAGTCACGATAAGTTCACCCAATGCTTGGCTAGTATGGGGTATTTGTGCCGAATTTCTTGGAATGACATCCGCAAATAACTGTGCTTTGATTTGGTATTCGCTCGGAAGTTGGTTCTTAGAATTAGCTTGGTTGTTAAGTCCCGACTTTGTTGCCCTTACAAAGCTAACATCAGGCATTTCAGCAGAGTAAACGGCGATCTCATTAACATCAAAATTTTGGATTTCCGCTTTAATAATCTTTGCTGCAGTCGATTCGTCCATGTTCCATAAGGTTGATGGCAGAGAGGTCTCCAAACGAGATATCACTTCTTTTTGGTGTGACTTGAAGTTTTTTTCGAGCTCATCAGAAAGGTGGATGTATTGATAAATCCCGAAGCTGGCAAGGGTTGCCGTAACGATTAAGACGAAAATCGCAATCAAGCGGAATCGAAGTGAATACATAGTACTCTTTCTTTTCTACATGGTGTACGGTCGCTTCCTGAGAACGGAAGGCGCGCAGGGCTCATCAAAGGAGGCCGATTCAGATGAGTTCAATCAGATCGCGGCGAACAACATAAAATGTTGTCGAGATTTAATTATATAGAACTGCAATTAGTTGTCCAGCCAATATTGTGGTTTCTTTTTTGTAATATTTTCATCTCTGCGATGCAGGCGGATGTTCAATATGGCATTAAAACATTATTAATAAATTATTAATAAATTATTAAAAGGCAATTTATTTTCGCATTATAAAAGTTAAAAAATCGCTTACTTGCAGTGCAAGCGCTGCAAGACTAACTCACAAATTAGTTTCTCTGCTTCATCGAAATCCGCTGATTGTAACGGTTGGTGACCGAGTACCAGACTCATCTGTGCACTGAAATCGGCATACGACTGGGTCATTGCCCAAATTAGAAAAAGTAAATGTGTCGGGTTGACTGCGGCAATTTTTCCTTGCGCAATCCAACTTTCAAAAATGGCGATATCTTTCTTTAAGAATGGGATGATTTTTTCTCGCATACTTTCAGAGTACGTCTGCGCTCCACTGATGACCTCCATGGCGTAGACACGTGATGCGTGTGCCTGCTCCCTGGAAAAACATAATTTTGCTTTGATATAACTACGAAGCAATTGTTCTGGTTCTTGGGTAGGGTCCGCCAAAATATCCATACGCTCTAGCCATTGATCCAAGACCTGATCCAATACAGTTTGGTACAACACCTGCTTATTGGCGAAATAGTAAAGCAAATTTTGTTTTGATATCCCCGCATGCTCAGCGATGGCGGCGACGGAAGTGCCTGCGAATCCAGATTCGGAAAACACTTCGGTGGCACATTGTATGATGCGCGCTTCGATCTGATCGCGTTGGTTGAGTAATGGTTCTACGCGTTTATCCATGTTGAACCCGGTTTAAAAAGTCGCGTAGTTGCGCGTTACCGCCGTAAGCAATATTGAAGCGGAACCATGGGTATGCTTGTACATCACTTGAAAAAAATTCGTTCGGCGCAAGAATAATTCCGGCTTGCAGCGCATGTTTGGTGATCTCACTCGCATGTCGTAGAGAATTTTTCCAGCCGGCACTAATGAACATCCCCCCACGCGGTTCAGCCAACGGCGTCATACCGACATCATGTAACACATCCAGGGTGCTGTTACGCGCTGTATCAAGCTGGCGTTTGAGCTTCTCTAACATTCGCCGATACAAACGTGAGCTGATCGCGTGCAGGACGGCGCGTTCGTTGATTTCAGAAGTCGTCAGGCCAGCTAACATTTTGACGCGCAATAATTCACCGATGAGAGAGTGCGATGCACAAACCGATCCTACGCGAAGTGTCGGCGACAAGGTTTTTGAAAAACTACCAACCCGTATCACACGTCGCAAACCATCCATCGCAGCTAAAGAGGGTTCTGGACGTGTACATAATTCGCGATAAATATCGTCTTCTACTAACCAGAAGTCAAACTGTTCAGCCAATGCCAGCAAACGGTGCGCATGGCTCTGGCTTAAGCTCGTTCCCAACGGGTTTTGGAGTACGGTATTGACGAACATGATCTTTGGTTGATGGAGCAAGGCCTTTTCCAATAATCCATCGACATCCAAACCATGTTCATCTCTTCGTATGCCGATTGGAATACAACCATGATGACGAATGAGAGAGAGTAAATTACTGTACCCCGGATTTTCAACAAAGACGGTATCTCCGGGTTTGCATAGGGTGCGTAAGATCAGATCAAAGCCGTGCGTGGCGCCGTTGGTGAGCAGAATTTGTTCGGCATCGACATTGAATAATTCTTGCGAAAGTTGTGCTGCCAGATGCTGGCGCAGGCTGGCAAAACCGAGTGGATTGCCGTAGCCACGTAAGCGTTGGGTAGGAATACGCATGGATTGTTTTAATGCATCTAGTAATACGTCATCACCATACCATTCTGGAGGTAACCAGCCCGAGCCAACGGGCAAGGCGGTTGATACGCCAGAGTATAAATCCGGGCTTAGTGCATCAAGGACAGTCGTCAACGGCTGTGTGCTGACAGAACCGGCTGCTTGTGAGGGTAACGGTGTTAAAGCTGGTTTGCTCACAAAATAACCTGAGCCACGACGCGAGCTGAGCAGACCCAGTGTGATTAATCGCTCATAGGATTCCACCACGGTGAAGGTGCTCACTGCATTGCATTTGGCAAATTGTCTGACCGATGGCATTTTGCAACCCAGTGGCAGGTGATTTTGGCGTACCAGACGGGTCACCTCCTGCACAATCTGATCGACCAAGCTGGATTGACACCTGCGCACTAACGCCAGCTGTGGCCATTCTAAGGGTGTTTCGTTGACGGCTTCTTCGTTCACAACTTCCATATTCTTCTCCGGTCTGGTACGCCGCAAAATTGTTGCCTGATCTTCGCTTTCATCCACTGTTTGGAACTGTATTGCTCATAAAAACTGTACGGTTGGACGAAATTTTGCTGGCTGTATATGTCTTCCGTGCCTATGCTTATCTAGGATTTCAACATATTTTTACCACTTGGTAAATCGTTTTCAGGAGAAACACATGCTTAGCAAACAACAGCTCAATTCTTATTGGATGCCTTTTACGGCGAATCGTGACTACAAAGAGGCACCACGGGTTGTTGCATCGGCGTCTGGCATGTATTACCGTGATCAGAATGGTCGCGAGATTCTGGATGGCACTGCCGGCTTATGGTGTGTGCCATTGGGACATTCGCATCCAACGATCGTTAAGGCCGTGCAGGATGCGATTGCTACCTTAGATTACGCGCCAGCATTTCAAATGGGGCATCCGGCAGCATTTGAGTTGGCAGAGCAACTCATCGAGTACAGCGGTCACAAATTTGGTCAGGTGTTTTATACCAACTCTGGTTCTGAAGCGGTCGATACCGCCTTAAAAATGGTGCTTGCCTACCACCGTGCACGTGGCGAAGCACAACGTACTCGTTTTATCAGTCGCGAACGTGGTTATCACGGGGTAGGCTTCGGCGGTATGTCGATTGGTGGCTTGCCAGCTAATCGCAAGCAATTTGGCAATTTGTTGGGTGGCGTTGATTACTTGCCTCACACACACAATCTGGAAAAAAACGCATTCACCCGCGGGTTGCCTGAATATGGCACCCACCTCGCGGATGAGCTAGAACGGCTCGTCACCTTACACGACGCATCCACTATTGCAGCAGTTATCGTTGAGCCCCTATCGGGTTCCGCAGGCGTAATCTTGCCGTCGAAAGGGTATTTAAAACGTCTGCGCGAACTGTGTGATAAACATGGCATCTTGCTGATTTTTGATGAAGTGATTACCGGTTTTGGTCGTATGGCCACACCGTTTGCTTCTGACTTTTTTGATGTGCGTCCCGATTTGATGACGACCGCTAAGGGCCTTACTAATGGCGTGGTGCCGATGGGTGCTGTATTTAGCCATCAAAAAATTTACGACACCTTGCTCGATAGTCCGGCGGGCATAGAACTCTTCCATGGTTATACCTATTCAGGGCATCCACTCGCTTGCGCGGCAGGCTTAGCATCTTTGAAAGTCTTTAAAGAGGAAAAAGTACTCGAACATGCACAAAGCATGACCGCGTATTGGGAAGAGGCGTTGCATTCTTTGAAGGGCTTGCCACATGTTATTGATCTGCGCAATGTTGGCTTGATCGGCGCCATCGAACTCGAGTCTATCCCAGGAAAAGTGGGGGCACGCGCGATGGCTGTTTATAAAAAAGCGTTTGCCGAAGGCGTGTTGGTTCGCACTACAGGTGACATTATCGCGATGTCACCACCGTTGATTTTAGAGAAAAAGCATATTGACCATTTATTCGGAAAATTAGCTGAAATCCTCAAAGCGGCCGATTAAATATCGCTTCTTGCTTCACTGAAATCACATCCCATTTATTGAAAAATTATAAAAACATGAGCCAATATCAAGTCCATCACTACATCAATGGCGAATCACATCAAAACATCGATAATCGGTTTGCCGATATTTTCAACCCCGCGTTAGGCACAGTGCAAGGCGCCGTGGCGTTGGGGTCTGAGCATGAGGTGAAGATGGCTGTTGCTGCCGCTAAACAAGCGTTTCCTGCCTGGGCAAGTACGCCAGCGCTGAGTCGCGCCCGCGTTCTCATCAATTATCTTCAGCTATTACAACAACACACCGAAGAGTTTGCACATCTGTTGACCAAAGAGCACGGCAAAACGCTCGCAGATGCGCGTGGTGAAGTGGCTCGGGGCATCGAAGTGGTGGAGTTTGCGATAGGCATTCCACAATTACTAAAGGGCGAATTTTCTGAACAAATCGCACGTGGGATTGATGCTTGCAGCATGCGTCAACCGCTGGGCGTCGTTGCAGGCATTACGCCATTTAATTTTCCCGTGATGGTGCCCATGTGGATGTTCCCGATTGCGCTGGCGTGTGGCAATACTTTCGTTCTCAAACCTTCTGAGCGAGATCCATCCGCCTCATTATTGCATGCCAGATTATTGCAAGAAGCCGGTTTGCCAAAAGGTGTATTCAATGTTGTGCAGGGCGATAAAGTTGTGGTTGATGCTTTGCTTGATCATCCTGACGTAAAAGCCATTAGCTTTGTCGGTTCGACACCGATTGCCCAAGCAATCTATGCACGTGGGTGTGCGAATGGCAAACGCGTACAAGCCTTGGGTGGCGCAAAAAATCACATGGTGGTGATGCCAGACGCCGATCTGAATATGGCGGTCGATGCTTTAATGGGGGCGGCATATGGTTCTGCTGGTGAGCGTTGTATGGCGATTTCTGTTGCGGTCGCCGTTGGCTCAGCGGCAGATGCACTGGTAGACGCCATGGCAGCGCGTGTCAAGACGTTGAAAATTAATAACGGCCTGGTGGACGGCGCTGAAATGGGACCGGTTATCACGCATGCCGCCAAACAGCGGATTGAAAGCCTGATCTCTGAAGGGGTGGAGCAAGGTGCCACCTTGGTGGTTGACGGACGTAATTACGTTGTACCAGGATGTGAACAGGGCTACTTTACAGGTGGTAGTTTATTTGATCATGTCACACCAGAGATGAGCATCTATCAACAAGAAATTTTTGGCCCTGTGCTATGCGTCGTTCGGGTGCCAGATATGGCAGCTGCAGCCGAGCTGATTAATCAGCATGAATATGGCAACGGCGTTGCGGTGTTCACGGCGGATGGTGGTACAGCACGTGAATTTGTTCGCATGATAGAAATTGGTATGGTGGGTGTGAACGTACCGTTGCCGGTACCGATGGCATTTCATAGTTTTGGTGGTTGGAAACGTAGTCTTTTTGGTGATCACCATATTTACGGACCTGAAGGCGTAAGGTTTTATACGCGTGTAAAAGCAGTGATGCAGAGATGGCCAGACAGCATTGCTAAAGGAGCGGAATTCTCTTTCCCGCAAATGAAATAAGACTTCCTGATAGCGCGTGTTGTGGACGAGAAACCGCATAACTTCACTTAGCACAGCGCGCCAGATATCGATGATTAGTGTGTTATTCGTTGCATACATCGCTGCAAACGTCACTGCAAATGTCGCAGGATACGTGCAGTGTGGGTTTTTATTTTCGTCATTTTTGTAATGGCAGTAGTATTTAGCCTGATTGGAGCCACCTATGTTGGAATCCCTTAAGTTGGAAACCCTCAAACATCTCACTGCAACAAACACGCGCCATGAGGATCTGGACGCGCAATTTAGTGATCTTCAACCCGCCCTCACTAGCCGTCAGGCAGCGATAGAAAGCGAGCGATGCCTGTATTGTTACGATGCCTCATGTACGTGAATTTGCCCTTCAGAAATTGATGTGCCTGGATTTATTCAAAATATTGCCGTCGGCAATATCAACGGCGCAGCGAAAGGGATTCTGCAACAGAATATTTTGGGTGCCAGCTGTTCCCGCGTTTGCCCCACTGAAATTCTGTGTGAACACGCTTGCGTCCGTAATCATGATGCCGAAGGCGCGCCAGTAAAAATTGGTCTGCTGCAACGTTATGCACTGGATCATATGACTTTCAAAAAACATCCGTTTAATCGAGCTGCCTCGACTGGCAAAAAAATTGCCATCGTTGGTGCGGGACCTGCAGGCTTATCGTGTGCGCACAAACTAGCGACGTTGGGGCATGAGGTGGTGATATTTGAAGCGCAGAAAAAATCAGGTGGTCTCAATGAATATGGTATCGCGAAATATAAACTTACTGGTGATTCCGCACAGCGTGAAGTGGATTTCTTATTAAACGTTGGAGGCATTAGCATTCAACACGAACAAACGCTGGGTGTGAATTTACATCTCGAAAATCTACGACATGACTATGATGCCGTGTTTCTTGCATTGGGTTTAGGAACGAGTCGCCAATTAGGTTTGACCGGTGAAAATGCACCAGGTTTGATGGCAGCGGTCGATTATATTTCTGAATTGCGTCAGGCGGATGATTTAAGCAAGTTACCAGTGCCAGCACAATGTGTTGTCATCGGTGCTGGCAATACTGCGATTGATATGGCAGTACAAATTGCCCGTTTAGGGGCAGAGCAAGTCACGTTGGTATATCGCCGAGGTGCAGAGCAGATGTCCGCAACGGTGCATGAGCAAGAAATTGCTAAAGTGAATCAAGTAAGAATTGTCACTTGGGCACAGCCACAACAGGTCTTATTCGATTTTACAGGCAACGTTTCTGGTATGCGTTTTGAAAAGACGCGTGAAACTTCTGGCATCGCTGGCTCCCCGGGTAAGCTAGAGACGACCGGAGAAACGATCGATATCCCTGCACAAGCGATTTTTAAAGCGATTGGCCAAAGCTTTGAGAAAGCCAGTTTGAGTGATCCTATTGCCCACGATATAAAACGGGATCACGACAAAATTTGGATCGACGATCACTATCGCACCAGCTTATCCAAGGTCTATGCAGGGGGTGATTGCATCGCACCTGGACAAGATCTGACGGTGCAAGCAGTTCAACATGGCAAGCTGGCAGCGCTGGCAATTAATGACGACTTGAAAGCGAAGGTGTGATATGGCGGATCTCTCAATCAATTTTGCTGGCATTAAATCACCAAATCCATTTTGGCTGGCCTCTGCACCGCCAACCGATAAGGCTTATAACGTTATACGGGCATTCGAAGCCGGGTGGGGCGGTGTCGTATGGAAAACGCTCGGCGAAGATCCTGCACCCGTCAACGTTTCTTCTCGCTATTCCGCGCACTACGGAAAAAATCGCGAAGTCATCGGCTTCAATAACATTGAACTGATCACTGACCGCAGTCTGGAATTGAATTTACAAGAAATTACCCAAGTCAAAAAGGACTGGCCTGATCGGGCAATGATTGTCTCTTTGATGTTTCCATGCGAAGAGGAAAGCTGGAAACGTGTCTTGCCTTTAGTTGAGGCAACGGGTGCTGATGGTATTGAGTTGAATTTCGGCTGTCCGCATGGCATGCCAGAACGCGGTATGGGGGCGGCGGTAGGGCAAGTACCTGAGTATGTCGAAATGATTACTCGCTGGTGTAAAAAATATTGTTCGTTGCCAGTTATTGTGAAGCTAACGCCCAACATCACCGATGTGCGCATTCCTGCACGAGCGGCGTTGGCTGGCGGTGCCGATGCTGTATCGTTGATCAATACCATTAATTCTATTACCTCCATCGATCTGGACCAGATGGTGGCGCGCCCTATCGTCGGTACGCAGAGCACACACGGCGGCTATTGCGGCAGTGCAGTCAAACCGATCGCTTTAAATATGGTGGCCGAAATTGCGCGTGACTCAGCGACCAAGGGACTGCCTATTTCTGGTATCGGTGGCGTGGGTAACTGGCGAGATGCAGCAGAATTTTTAGCTCTGGGAGCGGGCTCGGTGCAAGTCTGTACGGCGGCGATGTTACATGGTTTCCGTATCGTCAAAGAAATGACAGATGGTCTTTCCCGTTGGATGGATGAAAAAGGCTATGAACGTATCAGCGATTTTTCTGGAAAAGCGGTGTCCAATACCACCGACTGGAAATACCTTGATATGAATTATCAGGTCATCGCTGAGATCGATCAGGACAAGTGTATACAGTGTGGCCGCTGTTATATCGCCTGCGAAGACACATCGCATCAATCGATTTCACAATTGATTAGCGCCGAAGGTACGCGTCGCTATGAAGTCAAAAAAGAAGAGTGCGTGGGCTGTAACCTGTGTCAGATTACGTGTCCGGTTGAAGAATGCATCACCATGGTGCCGCAAGTCAGCGATAAGCCGTATATGAACTGGACGCAAGATCCACGTAATCCACGGGCTGTGGCGAGCGCAGAAATCAAAGCGCTGTAAGCTGTATTAGAAAATTCAGAAATGCATTTTTTGTAGAAGAAAAAGGCCATATAAAAAAGTAAAAGATAACGCTAAATCCAGTATTAATCTTTCTGCTTTCTTGTTATTGTTCATTCTTGAGTTTGATAGGACACGCGCAAAATCACCACCACGGTGCTGACGCTCTGGTCGACCAATTTGACATGTTTTCGTCGTTTTACTTACAGAAACGTTTTCGCGTAAGTCCTAAAAAATAAGAAAGAAACTGACACCCTATTTCTGGAATAAACATTGCTAGTCATAGGGTGCAAGTTTTTTCAACACATCGATCTGGAGGAGAATATATGCATACCGAGAGCAATCAACTATGGAATGAGGATCTGGCGCCCACTTCTGAAGCACAGCGCACGTGGCGTTGGTACCACTTTGCCGCATTATGGGTAGGTATGGTGATGTGCATTCCGGCATATACGCTGGCGGCCAGGCTGATTGAGGGCGGTATGTCCGGGTACCAGGCGGTGTTATGCGTGTTTGTCGCGAATGCGATTGTCCTGATTCCTATGCTGTTGATTGGACATGCTGGTGCTAAATATGGCATTCCGTATGCCGTGTTGGCCCGAACCTCATTTGGTGTGCGTGGTGCACGTTTGCCTGCTTTGATGCGTGCGATTGTCGCCTGTGGTTGGTATGGCATCCAGACTTGGTTTGGTGGCATGATGATTTATACCTTGGGTGGCGTCTTGCTTGGGCATCCATTAGGCCAAGATAAAATTGATGGTCTTGGTATCAATGCAGCGCAATTGGTGTGCTTTCTGATTTTTTGGGGCATACAGTTTTGGTATATTTTTCATGGGATGGATGCGATTCGCAAACTGGAAACCTATACTGCGCCTTTAAAAATCTTGATTTGTTTTGTGTTACTAGGTTGGGTATATAACAAAGCAGGTAGTTTCGGGCCAATTTTAGATCAACCTTCGCAATTTATTGAGGGTGGTAAAAAAGCCGGACAATTCTGGTCAACATTCTGGCCATCATTAACTGCCATGATCGGTTTTTGGGCGACTTTGGCTTTGAATATTCCTGACTTCACCCGCTTTGCTAAATCGCAGCGGGATCAGGTACTTGGACAAACGATAGGCTTACCAGCACCAATGGGCTTGCTGGCATTGTTAGCAGTGATTGTGACATCAGCAACTGTTGTGCTGTACGGCAAAGCGCTGTGGGATCCGGTGGATCTTGCCAGCCGTATGACTGGTGGCGCAGTGTTGGTCGCATTGGTCATTTTGTTGATTTTACCGTCTCCGTCAATTTAGCCGCTAATCTGGTGGGGCCTGCCTACGATTTTTCGGCATTGAACCCACAATTAATTTCCTATAAGACCGGCGGCTATATTACGGCTGGTATTGCTTTAGTCATGATGCCATGGAAAATTCTGGAAACCACACAAGGTTATATTTTCACATGGTTAATTGGTTATTCTGCTTTACTTGGACCTATTGCCGGAATCCTGATCATTGACTACTACTTCATTCGTAAAACAGAAATTAACGTCGATGATTTGTATCAAGAGCAGGGACAATATTCTTACTCTAATGGCTGGAATATCGCCGCGGTGATCGCGTTTGTGGTGGGTGTTTTGCCGAATATTCCGGGGTTTTTAAATGCGGCATTTCCGACGTCATTTCCCGTGATTCCAGAAATGTTTAAAACGATTTACACATACGCCTGGTTCGTTGGTCTGGCTTTATCTGGCGTTGTGTACCTGGTCCTGATGGGTCATAAAGGAAGTCCGTCGGCAAAAGCATAAGAGTATCGCTAAATATATTTGCCGCGACAGAGTGTAGTCGCGGCACTCTGAAATGATGACGTTGTTGAAGAATCCAGGAGTCGTGATGAGCATCTTGATACGTGGTGGTGTGGTCGTCAATGCCGATCGTGAGTTTCGTGCTGATGTGTTGTGCGAAGACGGTAAAATTATCGCAGTCGGCGAGCATTTGCATACCCCGCCCGGTGCCGAAATCATAGACGCCGACGGTCTTTATGTGATGCCTGGGGGTATCGACCCACATACCCACATGCAGTTGCCATTTATGGGCACCGTGACCCAAGACGACTTTTTTAGTGGTACCGCCGCAGGTCTCGCGGGTGGCACCACGAGCATCATCGATTTTGTGATTCCAAATCCGCAACAAAGTCTGATGGAGGCGTTTCATACCTGGCGCGGCTGGGCCGAAAAGTCGGCTGCCGATTATTCATTTCATGTGGCGGTGACCTGGTGGGACGACAGTGTTCATGCAGATATGGGTAAATTGGTCAATGAGCATGGCGTGAATAGTTTCAAGCATTTTATGGCGTACAAGAACGCCATCATGGCGGACGATGAAATTTTGGTCAAAAGTTTTAGTCGTGCTTTGGAATTGGGAGCGATGCCTACGGTCCATGCCGAAAACGGCGAATTGGTTTATTTGTTGCAACAAGAATTATTGAAAAAAGGCCAAACTGGGCCAGACGCCCATCCGTTGTCGCGCCCACCCGTCGTTGAAGGTGAAGCGGCACAACGCGCAATTGCGATTGCCAATGTACTCAATACGCCGCTCTACATTGTCCACGTCTCTTGCCGCGAATCTCTCGATGCAATCACTCGCGCACGTGCCAGCGGACAACGCGTCTTTGGCGAAGTGCTGGCAGGTCATCTGACGATCGACGATAGCGTCTACCAACATCCTGATTTTGCACAAGCAGCAGGACACGTAATGAGTCCCCCGTTCCGCAGCAGCAGCCACCAGCAAGCACTCTGGCAAGGCTTACAAGGCGGTAATTTACATACGACCGCTACCGATCATTGCACGTTTTGCGCTGAACAAAAAGCTGCCGGAAAAAATGACTTCACTAAAATTCCAAACGGTTGCGGCGGCATCGAAGAACGCATGATGGTGTTATGGGATGCTGGTGTGAATACGGGGCGATTGACACCATCAGAATTTGTTAAAGTCACGTCCACCAATTGTGCCCAGATTTTTAATATCTACCCACGTAAGGGTGTGATCGCGGTAGGGTCTGATGCAGATATCGTTTTGTGGGACGCGCATGCCAGCAAAACTTTATCGGCAAAAACGCAATTTTCCAAAGGTGACTTAAATGTCTTTGAAGGGCGCACTGTCAAAGGCCTACCAACTCACACCATCAGCAATGGCAAACTGGTGTTCAAATTGGGGCAACTTATGGCGCAAACGGGCGCGGGTAACTATGTCAAACGGCCACCATTTTCCGCGATATTTGGTGCGTTGAATAAAATGCGCGAATCTGAAAAACTGGCTTAATCAAAGACGAATAAGGAGTGCAATATGGCTGTAGCATTACGTGATTTACGGATCAATAGTGATCGTCTTTGGGCTTCATTAATGGAGCTGGCACAAATAGGTGCGACCGCAAAAGGTGGCGTCAAACGGCTGGCACTGAGCGATCTGGATAAACAGGGGCGCGATTTGGTCGTTTCATGGGGCAAACAAGCAGGTATGACGGTGACCGTGGATAAAATTGGCAATGTTTTCATGCGCAGAGCCGGGCGCAATGCCGCGCTGCCACCAGTAATGTCTGGCAGCCATATTGACACCCAACCTACCGGCGGAAAATTTGATGGCAATTACGGCGTGTTGGCAGCGTTGGAAGTTGTGCGTACTTTGAATGATCATCAGATACAAACCGAAGCACCTATCGAAGTCGCGTTCTGGACGAATGAAGAGGGATCACGCTTTGTGCCGGTCATGATGGGTTCAGGTGTGTTTTGCGGTGCTTTTACGCTCGACCATGCGTACGCCGCAAAGGACATCGACGGCAAGACCGTCGCCGACGAACTGGCGCGTATCGGTTATCTCGGAACAGAAGAACCAGGGCAACATCCTATTGGTGCCTATTTTGAGGCGCATATAGAACAAGGCCCGGTATTGGAAGATGCCGATAAAGTAATTGGTGTCGTGCCCGGTGTTCTCGGATTATCGTGGTACGACTGCGTGGTTACAGGGATGGAGGCGCATGCAGGCCCGACCCCGATGGGATTGCGTAAAGACGCCTTGCAGGTTGCTACCCATATTATGCAAGAGGTGGTGAATATCGGAAATCGCTATCCACCGTATGGTCGCGGCACAGTCGGCATGGTGCAGGTGTTTCCGAACAGCCGCAATGTGATTCCAGGTGAAGTGAAATTTAGTATTGATCTACGCAACGTCTCAACCGACTTGCTTGACACGATGCACAATGAGATTCTGGCCTATGTCGATAGCCGTAGCCGTAGTTCCGGTCTGAAAATCAGTATAGAGCGTGTTTCCTATTTTCCACCTTGCCCATTCCATCCTGAGTGTGTAGATGCAGTGCGTAAAGCAACCGCAAACCTCGGTTATAGCACGATGGATGTGGTGTCAGGCGCTGGACACGATGCAATTTACGCTGCACGTCTGGCACCAGCAGGGATGATTTTTGTGCCGTGTAAAGACGGTATCAGTCATAATGAAATTGAAGACGCTAAGGCGGAACATCTAAGCGCTGGTTGCAACGTGTTATTACATGCAATGCTGGAGCGCGCACAACCCGTGGTCTAGCCCATGTGATCAACGTTGATATAGTGGCGATAGCGGCTCATTGAATGGTAATCTAATTAGAATCATTCCAGCATTAGATAAAGCTTGAAATGCTATTTGTCACCCTTTGATTTTCTTAGAGAAAGTGAGATGCAATTACATATTCCAAAACTCAAAACCACCCGGCTTGCGTTGGTCCAACCGGATTCCTCCCATCTGGCAAATTACCTCGCGGTATATGGCGATGCGGAAGTGATGTCTCATGTAGGTGGGCCAATGGATGCCGACCAGGTATTTGAAATGATGGCACGACAAATTGGTCACTGGGCGTTGCGAGGATTTGGAGGTTGGGTTGTACAGTTACGCGATACTGGGGCCATCATAGGGCGGCTGGGCTTGATGCGGCACTAGGGCGCTGTTGATACCGAGATTGGTTGGGTACCCGGCCGTGAAAGTTGGGGTAAAGGCTACGCAACAGAGGGGGCGCAAGTGGCGCTGGTATTGGGTTTTGATGTGGTTGGTGCGCAGCAAATATCAGCACACATCGCCCCTGGGAACACGGGCTCGATTGCGGTAGCGACCAAGCTGGGTATGTGGCTGGACACTGCGAGGTCAGTGCCAGAAACAAATGTTTATGTTCTTACTGCCGACGAATTTAATTGATCTGAAATGTGCAGTATCGCGACTTTGCTAAACGAAATCTGTTGAAACGTCGAACAACTGAGCTTCCATAATGTCTGCCAATGCAACGCCGTGCATATTATTTTCTTCACGTAATTGCACCGCAATATGGCTACGGTTGGTTGTCGATTTATTCTGGCTGGTTTTCCATTTGCCAACTAATCGTGTAATCGGGATTTCAATACCCACGATTTGTGCCATCATATTTTCAATGTATTCCGGTGGTGCATCTGCGACCGCCCATGGCTTTGGGCGTGTCGATTCAAAATGCTCGGTGAGTTGTGTGAGTAAGCTCAGAAATTGTGCGCTGTCTTCCACCACGTTGATTTTTCCATGAACATGAACAACCGCGTAGTTGTATGTTGGCACAACCGCGCCTGTTTGTTTTTTTTCTTCGTACCAGCCAGGGGTAATGTAAGCCGATGGTCCCTGAAAAATCAACAGAACCGGTTCGCGATTTTGCCACACCGGATTGGCGCGCGCGACGTGACCGAGTAATTTACCGAGCGGTGCCTCCGCCGTTGGTGGGGTAATGATGAACGGAATATGATTGGCGGTCATGCCATCCGCTTCCAAACTAACCATGCTGGCAAGCGGGTGTTGATGGATGAGATCATGTAAGACGTCGAGGCGCTCTTCAGAAAAATGGGCAGGCATGTACATACTGGGTTACTCCGGAATAATCGTGACATCAGCGCGCAAGGAATTGGCGATATAGCAGTGCTCGTGAGACAAATGATGGAGAGCATCGATTTGCTCCTTCGTGGGCATCTTCTCACCCGAAAAGCGCGTAGCAGGGCGCAACTCTATACGTGCTATGTAGAGACGTCCGCGTTCATTTTTTTCCATAAAACCGGTGGCATGGTCCTGATAGTGATCAACGATAAACCCCTGCTTTTGGGCAAAGCTCAGGAAAAATAACATATGACAACTTGCCAGAGCAGCGACTAACGCCTCTTCTGGATCGACATTTTCTGCCACCGACATCGGTAGTGGAACTGAGCCGGGTGCCGAGGAAGCGGGAACGCTAAATCCCCCATCAAATTTCCATTCGTGACCGCGACTATATCGATTATCAGTGAATAGCTGATTCCCACGTTGCCAAACTACCTCTGCCTTGTATTCGCTCATTGAATGTCCTTTTTGATCTAAAACTTCAGGGCTTAGTGTACGATAAATTGATAGAGAATCAATCTGGATTTGATGGTGAAAAATAAAAAAAGAGAAAAAGGTGTCTGACAATAGATGTCATTCCCTTTTCTCCTGGCCGTTAATGAAAAATGTCTTAGGCGACTAAGGCTTCTTCATTGTTTGTTAAGTGCCTGTTGACGACGCTACATAATGCTTGGATGTACGCTGACTCTGCCTCCGCCGCAATACCTGCACCGAATTGTTTGTCGCCATTGATGCGCGCCTCAATGACGCACTGGCATTGTTTTTGCTGCCGATGATCGATGAAGGTGTGTTCTGTTACTTCAACGGGATCAATGTGTATTCCTTGTTGTACAAATGCTGTAATGCTTGCCGCATGAATACCATGACCTGTTGCCTGGACGACTCGTGATTGTCCGTTGAACAGCAATTCCAAACGCATTGATAAATGCGCAGGAACAGATGGCGACGTTCTCTGTTCGAGAACTTGATGTGCGTGATAAGCGAAACCTGTGTCGGCAGTTAAAAATACCTGCCTGAAAATCTGAAACAAATCGCTGGCCTGAACTTCCAGTCCACTGCGATCCGCGAATTGTTGGACTACATGGCTGAACTCAATTTGCATACGGCGCGGCATGCTGATGCCGTATTCTTGTTCCAGTAAATACGTCATACCACCTTTGCCGGATTGGCTATTGACGCGGATAACCGCATCGTAATTGCGACCGATATCGCGCGGGTCAATTGGGAGATAAGGCACTTCCCATATGCCATCCGGTGCTTGTTGGGCAAAGCCTTTTTTGATCGCATCCTGATGCGAGCCAGAGAATGCGGTATGTACTAAATCACCAACGTAAGGATGGCGTGGATGAACTGGGATCTGATTACATTCTTCAACGCATTGACGCACTGCATCGATATCAGAGAAATCTAAGCCCGGTGAAATGCCTTGGGTATAAAGATTTAATGCCAAGGTGACCAGATCAACATTGCCGGTGCGCTCTCCGTTCCCGAATAAGCAACCTTCGATGCGATCTGCCCCTGCCATGACTGCGAGTTCTGCAGCGGCGACTGCTGTGCCACGGTCGTTGTGAGGATGTACGCTGAGAATTGTGGCTTCACGATGTGCAAGATGACGATGCATCCACTCGATCTGATCTGCATAGATATTGGGTGTTGTGCATTCCACAGTTGATGGAAGGTTGATAATAATTTTACGTTCTGATGTCGCTTGCCAGATTTCGCTGACGGTATCGCAGATATCTTTTGCAAAATCGAGCTCTGTCATACTGAACGTTTCGGGTGAATATTGAAAAGTCCATTCCGTCTCAGGTCGTGCGTCAGTCAATGTTTTTATCAAGCTTGTCCCATCGATTGCAATTTGCTTTACATCTTCGCGCGATTTAGCAAAAACGATACGTCTGAAAGAGGGCGAGACCGGATTATATAAATGAATAATGGCGCGCTTTGCTCCCTGCACCGCATCGATGGTGCGACGGATGAGATCGTCACGCGCCGGTGTTAAAACTTCAATCGTGACGTCATCCGGAATATGGTGGCCGGTAATTAACTGGCGGACGAAATCAAAGTCGGTATCGGAAGCTGATGGAAAAGCGACTTCAATTTCTTTGATGCCGATGCTGACCAACATCTTAAAAAAGCGCATCTTTTTATCTGCGTTCATGGGTTCGATCAACGCCTGATTCCCATCGCGTAAGTCTGTGCTCATCCAGATTGGCGCTTTCTCAATCTGACGAGATGGCCATTGGCGATCATTCAATTGGATGCTGGCAAATGGATTAAAAGCACGGTATTTAGATGATGGATGTGCAAGCATGATAAACCTTTAAAAAATAGTGAATCCTTCACCTCGCTGGAGGTGACGCTGAGAATAAATAGAAGAGAAAGGTGGTCAGAGGCTAACTGGCTTCCACCGGCTTACGCGCGGCCAGTTAACCGAGCGGTAGTCGACGTAGTCGATGTAGCAGAGTGGATGCGGGCAAGCTAGTTGCGTCATGCGAGGTGTGATTGTTCAAGACACAAACGTGCACCGCCGATGTCACGGTCTTAAACTCGGTGCTGGTTGTCTTGAATATGAACATGCTGATCATCCTGTATGGCTTATCTCGAGCCGGGTAAAACAAATAGAGTGTTGAAACTGGTAGCGATTACTTCAAGGTCTGATGAGGTAATGCTGGAAACTAGGGCTAATTATTTAGCTAGTTGTAGAGATAGTAGTGCTAGTAGTGATAGCAGCACCAAAGCGGAAACAGTCAGCACCAGAGCAGGTCTGTGCAGAGCAGTTTGTTTCGCAGCGATGATGTGTTTTGGGGATGTCATGAGATCCAATGTAAATCGAGACCTTATCCTTCGTCAAGGCCTATTTTTGAACTTTTGCAAAACAATGTAAGTTCTGCTTGCATCGTTGCTGCGCAAGCTGAAGCTCAGAGGTGTTGGTTTTTTAGTTATGCGAAGTCTGTGATACACGCCAGGATTGGCCGCGAGGAAAGAGACACTTCTTCACCTAAAATAAAAAAACTCAGGATTGCAACAACATCCTGAGTTTTTAGATTGTTGCTTTAACGCTTACCAGATAGTCGTTCTCTTCTCTGGCGCGACATACATTTTATCGCCTTCTTTGACACCAAATGCAGAGTAAAAGCCCGGTAAATTCGTCAATGGCGCATTGCCACGGACTTCTGCCGGAGAATGTGGATCTGTGCTGATCAGACGGATTGTTTCTGCGTCTCGTGCTTTACCGCGCCAGACTTGTGCCCAACCCATGAACAGACGCTGATCGCCAGTGTAGCCGTCGATTACCGGTGCTGGTTTGCCACCAAGCGAAATTTGATACGCTTTGTAAGCGATCGACAAGCCTGAGTTATCCGCAATGTTTTCACCCAACGTGAGCTTGCCATTGACGTTATAACCCGGTAATGGGCTATAGGCATTGTATTGCGCGACCAGGGCGTCAGTCAGTTTTGCAAAGTTTTCTTTATCCTCTTTAGTCCACCAATTACGCAAGTTGCCGTCGCCATCTGACTGGCTGCCAGAATCGTCAAAACCATGGCTGATTTCATGACCAATGACCGCACCAATGCCACCGTAATTAACGGCATCGTCAGCTGCGGGATTAAAGAATGGCGGTTGCAAAATTGCCGCAGGGAAGACGATTTCATTTTGACGTGAGTTGTAATACGCATTCACCGTTTGCGGGCTCATGCCCCATTCTTTACGGTCGACAGGCTTACCCAGTTTCGCGATTTCACGTTGATGTTCAAAGGCGTGGCTACGTTCAATATTTCCAACCAGATCGTTTGGCTTGATTTGCAACGCGCTGTAGTTGCGCCATTGATCAGGATAAGCGATTTTAGGTGTGAATTTAGAGAGTTTGACTAAGGCTTCTTTTTTTGTCTCCGGGCTCATCCAAGTCAGCGTTTCGATGCTCTGTTTGTAGGCTTCAATCAGATTTGAAACCATCTTTTGCATACGAACTTTATTTTCTGGCGGGAAGTATTTAGCGACGTACAATTCTCCCAAGGCTTCCGACATACTCTCTTCAACACGCGCTACGCCACGTTTCCAACGTGGTTGATTTTCTGGAATTCCGCGCAAGGTAACACTGGAGAATGCAAAATCTTCATCGACAAAACGTTTGGATAAGAATGGCGCATACGCATCTAATACTTTCCATTTGTAATACGTTTTCCAGATGGCGACAGGCGTGTCGTTGATGATTTTAGCGATGCCAGTCATAAAACTCGGTTGACGCACAATCACATAATTCACCTTGTTGTTCACGCCAGTACCAGCAAAATAGGCAGTCCAATCAAACCCTGGGGTGAGCTCGGCTAATTTCGCAATTTCAACTTTGTTATATGTGTTGATAGGGTTGCGGTTTTCTACCTTTGACCACTGAATTGTCGCGATTTTGGTTTCTAGCGCAAGGATATCAGCAGCGGCTTTATCAGCATTTTTTTCACCGCTCATTGCCAGCATTTTTTCTACATGCTTTACATAAGCGTCACGAAATCCTTTGAATTTCGCGTCGTCTTTGAGATAGTAATCACGGTCGGGTAAGCTCAATCCACCCTGGCTCACATAAACCGCATAGGTTGTCGATTCACGCGCATCCTGTCCCACTCCTGAATTCACAGGCAGTGATACGCCGAGTTGCGACAAGTGGGCGATCAGCGCAGGAAAATCAGCTTGCTTGGCCACTTTGTCGATTTGAGCAAAAGTCGGTTTCAGTGGTTGAATATCAAGTTTATTGGCGCGGGCTTCATCCATAAAGCTGCTGTATAGCGCCGCAATTTTTTGCTGATTGCTGCCAGTTTTCAGATGCTTATCCGCAACCAGTCCGTCGATAATGTCACGCGAACTTTGCTCGGATAATTCACGTAATTTATCGAATGAGCCATAACGTGCACGGTCGGCAGGAATTTCAGCGGTAGCCAGCCATTTGCCGGACATAAACTTAAAGAAATCATCTTGCGGTCGCACGGTGGTATCTTGCCATTGCAAGTCTATACCTGAGCTAAGTGTTGCGTTGGGTTGGCTAGCGGTACTGGCGATTGTTGGTGCCGAAGACTGTGCGAAAGCGATGCTTGAACCACCAACGGATAATGTGGCGAGAACAGCGAGAGACAGCAGAGTGCGTTGCATGTGATGATCCCTTAATTATTTTAGTAAAGCTGGCGCGTAACCAACCGGATGGATTAATCCGCACGTTTGAAAAATGTAATTAATTTTTCCAAAAGCGCGACCTCATATGACAAAAAAGCTGGCAAATAGTTCGTTGCTCAACGAAATATATGCCAGCCTGATGTTTTTGTACGAAATTTTTCGGTCAGATCACGTAGAGTTGGTCTTTTCTTTAACCTCGCTGCAACGATCAAGTGAAGTTGAACCGTATTCGCATCCTAAATTCATCACTTGAGAGGCAGGTTCTTTTGCTTCCAGTAGGCAAAAACCAGCAGACACAAACCACCAACGATCATCGGTAACGAGAGCATTTGTCCAGCGGATATTGTGATGCCAGCAAAGCTGCGTTCATAATCCGGCGTGCGGAAATACTCGGTGAAAAAGCGGGCGCATCCATACAAAGTCACAAAAAGTGCACCCACTGCTAATGGTGGACGAGGCTTGCGTGCGTAAATCCACAAAATGATGAATAACAGGACGCCGTCGACCAAGGCCTGATAAATCGGTGATGGATGTACTGGATAATCGACGCCTGGCCATATCATTGCCCAAGGCAAATCGGCAGAGGCAATGCGGCCTGGTAATTCGTGATTAATAAAATTGCCAATGCGGCCCGCGGCATAACCAAGCGGTACCAAGGGGGCGATAAAGTCGTAGACGTTCACCAGCGGCATTTTGACCTTGCGTGCCCACAAAAACATCGCAACTAATACGCCGATGAAGCCACCATGGAAGGACATGCCACCGTGCCAGACTTGCAATATTTCTAGTGGGTTGTCCATGAAAAACTGCGGGCGATAGAAAAAAACTTCGCCTAAACGACCACCTAAAACGACGCCTAAAACACCATAAAACAACATATCGTCAATGTGTTCTTTGGTCCAGCCTTGCGCTGCGATGTGCGGCAGCTTCAGACGCAAGCGACCCAGCGCAACAAATTGTGCAAAGGCGACCATGTACATCAGGCCATACCAATGCACTTTCAGGGGGCCAAGGGAAAAAGCAACCGGATCTGGATTAGGATGAATCAGCATAATTTTTGCTTTAAAAGCTGTAAAAAAGAGGTTAATACCGTTGAAGGATTTTCTTTGCGCCACGCAAATCCAATTTCAACTGACGGGGCTTGGTTCGTCAGCGGATGGTATGACACGCCAGGACGTTGTAAGTTCGAGACGGATTGTGGCACAAGCGCAATTCCCATACCAGCAGAAACCAAGCCAACGATGGTTTGCATTTGAATTGCTTCCTGGCCAATTTCTGGCGTCAGGTTATGTTCATGGAAAAATCCAAGAATGGCATCGTGTAAAGAGGGCGCGATTTTGCGCGGAAACAAGATCAGCGACTGCTCGTTACATTCTACTAAGCTTACGGCTTGTCCGCTGACAAAAAGATGCTCTGGAGCCGCCAGCATTAATGGCTCGGTGAGAATTTTCTGATACGCGAGTAGGTGCTGAAATTTTTCAGGAATTGGCGGAATGATAAAACCGGCATCAATTTCTCCTTTTTCAAGGGCTTCCAGCTGCACATCAGTCGTCGCCTCGCGCAATTCAATACTGATATCGGCGTAGGTTTGCCGAAACGCCCTCAGCGTAGGCGGTAGGATGCTGTAATCGGCGATGGAGACAAAGGCCAGACTGAGATGCCCTTGTGTGCCGCTTGCTGCACGTTGGGCTATTTGGCGTAGATTTTGCGCCTGTTGCAATAACTTCCTTGCTTCCGGAAGTAACGCTTTACCTGCTGGGGTCAAACTGATTTGACGCGTCGTACGTACGAAAAGTGCTACCCCGAGCTCGGCTTCAAAGGCCTGTATTGCTTGCGACAATGGCGGTTGAGTCATATGCAGACGTTGCGCTGCTTTACCAAAATGCAGTTCTTCCGCCACTGTAATGAAATATCGTAGCTGTCTTAGTTCCAAATGCCGCTGTTCAAAATCACTCATGAGGTGGCAGGAAGTTGTCAGGCAACGCAAAATCAAAACCAGACCGATATGGATTTGACACATAGCGGTCGGTAGATATGAGCGATAAATTGATTAGGTTGATATTTGCAGCTAGCAATTAGCTGCTTTTTATTTTTTATCTTTTATTTTCTATCGTCAGTTTTTTTTGTTAAACGTCCGTTTGATGCGCTCTTGCTTCATTTTTTCGAAATGGGCATTGTCTCTGCGCTTATCAAGTCCCAATATACGTTCAAAAATTTCAAACCAAAGAAAAGCAAATACGGCCAATCCGATGATCCACCACCAAGACATCGTTGCAAAAATCCATACATTTGCCAGTTTTAAAACAAGTAATAATATGAGTGGAATAATTAATAACATAGTTGACTCCCTTTGTCGGCAGATTAAAGTGTATTTTGCCGCTGGTCAACCCAGACGTTTTTCGTGCTGATCAAATTTCTGAAAAAGCGTTAAAATGAAATCGCATTATTTAACCTGGAGAAAGCAATGAAATATTCATTATTGGTAGGTGCAACACTAGCTCTTTTGGCTTCTGGCTCAGCGATGGCAAATATGGATCTGGCGAAAGCAAAAAATTGTATGGCTTGTCACTCTGTCGACGCTAAGGTCGTCGGCCCAGCATATAAAGACGTCGCAAAAAAATATGCTGGCGATAAAACAGCTGAAGCAAAATTAGTTCAAAAAGTATTAAAGGGGGGTAGTGGCACATGGGGAGCGATGGCTATGCCAGCAAACACCCAGGTTTCAGAGGCAGAAGCCCACACTTTAGTTAAGTGGATACTGTCGTTGAAATAAGAACTTAAAATAATTATTTGAAATCATTTTTTGAAATAATTGCCTATGAAGCGCGTCGTGCACGGCGCTCAGTCAGAGCAAAAAAGTATTGATGTATAAAAAAGCCCGGAAAATTTACATTTTCCGGGCTTTTTGCTCATTGAGCAAACATTAACTGGTGAGGGTTTTACCCCAGACCAGTTAAATTGGCTTACTTAGTGACTGCTAACAGATCACGTTTGCCGCCTTTGTATGTGTACAAAGTCAGAGTACCGTCTTTGATATCGCCTTTGTCATCAAAGGAGATGTCGCCAGTAACGCCGTGGTATTTGATTTTCTTCAAGAATGGCAGGTATTTTGCTGGTTCAGCAGAATTTGCTTCTTTCATTGCCTGAGCCATTGTCATCACAGCATCGTAAACATACGGTGCATAGATTTCAACTTCTACGCCGAATTTCTTCTTGTAGTCAGCTTTCCATTTTTCATTCGCTGCTTTTTGCGCATCCAGAACACCGCCTGCTTCAGCGCAAACTACTTGGCCTTCGCCGATTGCATCGCCAGCCAATTTGACCAGATCCGCTGAACAGATACCGTCGCCGCCCATGAACTTAGCATTGATGCCCAGTGCTTTCATTTGACGCAGCATTGGACCAGCAACGGCATCCATACCGCCGAAGAAAATAACGTCTGGGTTTTTAGCTTTGATTGTGGTTAAGATCGCGCTGAAATCTGTGGATTTGTCAGTTGTATGTTCTTGAACAACAACTTCTGCGCCTTTACCTTTTGCGCCTTTGATAAACTCAGCAGCAACACCTTCGCCGTAGGCTGTTTTATCATCGATCACAGCGATTTTCTTCGCTTTGTTGATCTGTACTGCATAGCGACCCAATGTACCGCCCAATTGGCCGTCATTCGCCACTACGCGGAATGCACCTTTAAAGCCTTGTTGTGTGTACTTTGGATTTGTTGCAGATGGGGAGATTTGTACCAGACCAGCATCGTTGTAGATTTTAGACGCTGGAATTGTTGTACCAGAGTTCAAGTGACCGATTACGCCATTGACTTTTGCATCGACCAGTTTTTGTGCTACGGTAGTTGCTTGTTTTGGATCTGCTGCATCATCTTCAGCCAGCAGTTCAAATTTTGCTTTTTTGCCGCCGATCATCAAGCCTTTTGCATTCAGATCTTCGATCGCAAATTTTGCGCCGTTTTCATTGTCTTTACCCAAATGCGCGATTGCGCCAGAGATAGGACCTACGTGACCAATTTTAATTACTACTTCGTCAGCTGCCGCTGCTGCACCAGCGAAAGCGAAAGCAATTGCGCCTGCCAGTGGGATCATTTTTGTTTTGAACGACATGAACATTACTCCTAAGGTTTAATAAAGTAGGACAACACTATTGCATTACCAACTTATTCAGATCACTGAATAAACAAAAGGTACAACATAAAAAATATTTCGCAAAGCTATTTTGTGCGGTTTTTTTTCAAAACAGACGATTTTTATATGCCTCATTTCCGTGCGCTAGACAAGCTTGATCGCAAGCTTTTGAATCAACTTCAAAAGGATAATCAAATCCCGACTCGTACTTTAGCTGAAAAATTACACATTTCCCAGCCTACTTGTTTGCGCCGCATCAGAGAATTGCGAGACGCAGGCGTGGTCAGCGCTGATGTTAGCGTGGTCGACCCGTTCGCGCTGTCGTTTGGTATGCTTGCTTTCCTTGAAGTCTCTCTCGTGAATCAGAGTGATGAATTTATGCACGATTTTGAGGCACGCATGAATAAGGAAGCGGAAGTGATGCAGTGTTATTTTGTATCGGGCGAGTACGATTATTTTCTGGTTGTGCATGTTATTGACATGGATGCCTACTACCAATTTGTGCGGCGCGTCATTTCTGGGTCCGGAAACGTCCGCCATTTTCATTCTCGTTTTCCGATGAAGAAGACCAAGTTTACGACGCGAATAGTGTTTGACGAGAAAGCTGCGGAATTGCAGGTTAAAGTGAAGAAATAATGCGGAAATTTGACATTAAGTTGACAGTTTTTTCGCAAAAATGAAACATATTACGCCTTGCCAGCACTCTCACTGAAGAAGTCAACTTGCCTGAAGTACAAAATGGGCGGTATTGACTCATGTGCCCTGAGGTGCAGTCACTGTGGCGAAACAGGTCATGTTTCGCGGTAGTGCTGCACCTATAGTATCGACACCTACCTAACGGTTTTTAAACTGCGGCGGCAAATTGCGCGGAGCGTTGTCGTCGTTCCACCCCAGTAAATGCAAAATCGACCTCAGGTAAGTAGCCTGAAATAATATCTGCCAGCGCACGCCCGGAGCCAACGCCCATTGTCCAACCCAAAGTACCATGTCCTGTATTCAAAAACAGGTTCTGGTATTTGGTTTTACCTATATAGGGCACGTTAGAGGGGGTAAGTGGTCGCAGCCCTGTCCAATAGACGGGGTTCGTGTAATCACAGGCGTGGGGGAACAATTCCCGGGTGCGGCGGGTGATCGCCTCGCATCGGGCTGTATTGAGCTCCCGCGTATAACCATTAATCTCACAAGTGCCTGCTACCCGCAAGCGGTCTCCCAGCCTTGAGACGACCAATTTATAGCCGTCATCGGTCAGAGAGATTGTTGGCGCTGCTGCGCTATCAACAATAGGGTAGGTGGCTGAATAGCCTTTTCCAGGATAAATCATCAAGGGAATGCCTAAAGGTTTGAGCAATAGTTGCGAAAAGCTGCCCATGGCGACGACAAAGGCGTCAGCGTGCAAGACCTGATGCCTTCCTTGTGGATCAATGATTTCGACACCCGTAATTGTTGCTTCTGCGCCACAACCTTCAGACAGCAGTCTGGTGACGCTGGTGTTGTATTCGAACTTTACACCGGACGCAGCCGCTTTGTTCGCTAGTCCGGTCGTAAATTTGTAGACGTCGCCAGATTCATCTGTTTCAGTGAAATCTCCCCCTACAATGTGTTGACGTACGCCTGCCAGAGCCGGTTCGCGGTGTACGACCTCATCAGCGCTGATCGAAACGCGTGGGCATCCTAATTCACGCATTAATCTCGCGGCAGGCAAGGAGATGTCGAATTCTTTTTGGTCTGTATAAAAATGCAATATTCCTTTGCTTAGGCTATCGTATTCAATCCCTGTGCTTGATCTTAGTTCGACTAAGGTCTGGCGACTAAATTCAGCGATGGCCACGATCTGGCGGATATTATGGTCGGTACGCCCTTGTGTGCATTCACGTAAAAATTGTAAGCCCCACTGCCATTGCAACCATTCTGCATGCGGCCTGAACAGTAGGGGTGCATCTTCTTTGCCTAGCCATTTCAAAACTTTAAGCGGTGCCGACGGGTTTGCCCACGGTTCAGCATGGGAGACGGAAATCTGCCCACCATTGGCAAAGCTGGTTTCTTGCGCGGCGCCAGGTTGGCGCTCGATGACGGTCACGTCGTGACCTTGTTGATTGAGAAACCATGCTGTGGATGTACCGATAATACCGGCACCAAGTACGATGACTTTCATTGACCGATCTCCAGTTTGTGATGGATGCAGCAAAAAATGTGCAGTCCTTTATTTTTCAACTGAGATTGTAGAAAGCTTGTGCGTTTTCAGGTAATCATAAAGAAGGGTTTTATTTTTATTTTTAAAAGCATAAAAAGAATTTATGTTTAAAAATAAAAATAATTTCCTGAATTTTGCTTATTTTGGTGTTTTTGCCTTGGCAATTTCTTGGGTCACCGCACGAGTGACAACTTCTTCCAGTGAGTTCTTTAAGCCCGCACGAATTTCATCGGCGAGTTTTTCTACGGCAGTTTGTAAAACATCTGCAAGATTATCGCGGACGCGGTGTTCCAAGACGAAATCAACTCTGGCTAACACTTGTTTGAGTACATTCTCTCTCAGAGTTTGCTCCATTAATTGCCATTCTTCGTCATTGATCGTGCCACGTTCACGTGTCGCCATTTCAGGGAGCTTTTCGCTCAAATCCAGTGCGACAGAATCCACCTCTGATATAAGTGCGTCTGCCGAAATTACTTCTGTAAGTACGGGGATGCTAGCGTCGAGTTCTGTATTCATTTTATTTCGCCACGTTATGACTCAGTGTATAGGCTTGATGATGATAGTAGCGATATCGTTCACGACCTAAGGCAGTTTCTTCTGCTTCGCTAGAGACAATTTCTATCATACGTGCAAATAAGTCAAAATTTTCTGGCGTCGAGGTACTTAGATTGACCAGTAATTCAAAGTGTGGACTTTGTTCCAACTTGCCTTGGCTAAGGATGATAGGGGTCACGTTTGCGAGCGGGTCCTCGGCCATAACATGCGGCAAAAATCCGGTATCTTCCAGTGTCCACAAGGCAGCATCAATTCTCTGTAATTCCTGTTGGACTGGATGATAAACAATGACTTTACAGTTGGCAGCACGTGCTTTACGAATCAAGCGACAAGCGTAATTGAGCTTATCGGCGACGTTACTATGAAAATCAATGCGGGTTTTCTCAGAAGCGGAAGCCATTATTGTTTTCCGGTTTTTTTATTGGCGTCGTTGCTGGCGCAGGGTCAGTTACATCTTTCTTTGAAACGGCAGCAGGATCAGGTTTGCTAACGGGTACCGCGCTTTCAGCCGTCGGGTAAACATAGGTCGCTGGCAGCCGATTGCTATCTGGGTAGCCGGCAGAATTAATGGCAGCTTGCCAGTCGTCGTGGTTATAGCCCTGAAACTTTTTACTGCCGATGGTCATCAATGGTAATTGAAGATCACCACTGATTTGCTTGAGTTTTTCGGAGTCTGCACTTGATGTTACGGTCTTCTCAGAAAATGGAATGCCGGCGCTCTTCAAAAATTTTTTACCATCGTTGCATGGTTTGCAATTGGATGTCGTGTAAACGACGACGGGATTTTTTGATGCGGCTAATTTAAGCTCATAAGGAAAATTAGCGACATCTTGTGAGACCGCCATGCTCTTCGTTTCGATTATTTTTTGATTGGCAGGTGGTGGTGTATCGGAATAAGTCACTTTACCGTCAGGACCGACAGATTTATACAACTGTGCCTGGACAGCACTTGCCAGGCACAGCGGTAATATCAGCACACACAACTTGATCGAGGTTAGCGTCATTTTTTCTCCTTCAGACTGTCATGCCACTGTGTCGTAACAAGGCGTCAATTGACGGTTCTCTGCCACGAAATGCTTTAAAGGAGTCAAGTGCCGGACGTGAGCCGCCGACCTCTAAGACTTCTTTTTGAAATTGTGCGCCAGCACTTCGCGACAATGTACTGCCGTCTTTTTTGCCGTGTTCCTCAAATGCTGCATACGCGTCCGCAGATAATACCTCTGCCCATTTGTAGCTGTAATAACCTGCGGCATAACCACCAGCAAAAATATGGCTGAATGAATGCTGCAGGCGATTGAAATCTGGTGCTATAAATACGGAAACTTGAGCACGAACAGCATCGAGCATCTGTTGAACGGTTTGATTGCCAAGAGGCTCAAAGTCACCATGCAAGCGCATATCAAATAAAGCAAATTCTACCTGACGCAAAGTTTGCAATCCAGATTGGAAATTTTTGGCCGCAATCATCTTGTCGAAAAGGGCGCGCGGCAAAGTTTCACCCGTGTAGGCATGCGCGGTCATTTGCTGCAATACATCCCATTCCCAGCAGAAATTTTCCATGAATTGCGAAGGTAACTCAACTGCATCCCATTCGACACCAGAAATTCCAGATACGGACAAATCATCCACTTTGGTCAACATATGGTGTAAACCGTGGCCAAATTCATGGAATAAGGTAATAACTTCATCATGAGTGAAGTAGGCTGATTTAGCGATACCGTCGACGATTGCTGGTTCCGTGAAGTTGCATACCAGATAGGCAACGGGCGTTTGTATCCCATGCGCTGTCAAGCGTCGTCCACGTGCATCATCCATCCAGGCGCCACCACGTTTGCCATTGCGAGCGTATAAATCCAGGTAAAATTGACCAACCAACTGGCCTTCTTTTTCTATCCGATAAAATTTGACGTCTGGATGCCAGGTGCCCGCCTGATCAGGTTTGATGTCAACGGCAAACAATGTTTGAATGACGCTAAATAGGCCGTTGATGACCTGATGTTCTGGGAAATATTGTTTTACTTCTTGTTCTGAGAATGCGTAACGTTGCTCGCGCAACTTTTCGGAGGCGTAGGCAACATCCCAGGCTTCCAGTTTTTCGATACCTAATTCTTGTGCCGCGAACTGGCGTAATTCTTGCAAATCTTTTTCAGCGAAAGGACGCGCTTTTTTTGCTAAATCTTCGAGGAAACTGGCCACCTGCACAGGGGACTCAGCCATTTTACTGACGAGTGATACCTCAGCAAAGTTTTGGTAACCCAATAACTGCGCTTCTTCTTTACGTAATTGCAGTATTTCACTAATGATCGCCGTATTGTCCCATTCGGGCTTTGCACCGAGTTCCGAGGCTTTGGTAGCATTGGCACGATAAATTGTGGCGCGAATGTCGCGATTGTCGGCGTATTGCAATAACGGGAAGTACGAAGGAAAGTGTAGCGTAAATTTGTAGCCAGCCAGGTTATCCTTTTCAGCCGCCGCCTTTGCCGCCTGAATCACGTCTTCCGGAAGACCTTTAAGCTGCTCAATATTGTCTATCAGTAAGCGATAATCATTGGTGGCATCGAGAACGTTTTCAGAAAAGCGTGTGGTCAACATGGCGCTTTTTTCCTGAATCTCTGCGTAGCGCTGTTGCTTATCTTCCGGTAATTCGGCACCGCTTAAACGAAAATCACGAATAGCATGTTGAATAATCGTTTTTCGTGCAATCGGTAATGTCTCGAACCCTGTTTGTGCAGCTAATGCTTTATATTTCTCAAATAGCACCAAATTTTGACCGAGCTCGGTCCAGAATTCCGTGATGGCGGGTTGATTTTCATTATAGGCAGCGCGCAATTCTGGCGTATCGGCGACGCCATTGAGATGGCCGACAATACTCCACGCGCGGCCTAGTCTTTCTGTTGCGTTCTCCAACGGCTCAACAAAATTTTCCCAACTGACGGCAGTTTGGTCATCACATAGTTGTTTTACAACGGCGCGATTTTCTTCCAAAAGACGAGTAATGGCAGGGGTGACGTGTTTAGCGCGAATCTCTGAAAAACGCGGGAGGTCGCTAAAGTCGAGCAATGGAGAGGCAATAGTCATATTAAATTCTTTCGGCGGCTTCGATCGTGTTTACCAGCAACATGGTGATCGTCATCGGACCAACGCCACCTGGTACTGGGGTAATGTAACCCGCGACTTCTTTACTTGGTACGAAATCAACGTCGCCGCACAGTTTGCCTTCATCATCACGATTCATACCAACGTCGATGACGACAGCGCCAGGTTTGATCATGTCAGCAGTGACGATATTACGTTTACCTGTGGCAACAACCAGAATGTCAGCATTGCGCGTGTGTGCAGCAAGGTCACGGGTCTTGGAATTACAGATGGTGACGGTTGCACCGGCTTGCAAGAGTAACATCGCTTGTGGCTTACCGACAATATTTGATGCGCCAACTACGACAGCATTAGCACCGCGGACTGGATAGTCGATGGACTCCAGCATTTTCATCACGCCGTATGGTGTGCAGGGACGGAACAGCGGTTGACCTGTCATTAGCAACCCTGCATTGCTGATATGGAAGCCATCAACATCTTTCTCAGCGGCAATTGCTTCAATGACTTTATTGGCATTGATATGTGCTGGCAATGGCAGTTGTACCAGAATGCCGTTGATTTTTGGGTCGTTGTTCAGACGATCAATGTGTCCCAGCAATGCTTCTTCACTCAGTTCCACATCGTATTTTTCTAACACTGAATAGAAACCGCAATCTTCGCAGGCTTTGACCTTATTACGTACATACACCTGTGAGGCTGGATTCTCACCCACCAGTATCACCGCCAGGCCTGGCTGTTTGCCTTTTGCCGTTAATGCGGCAGCACGCTGACTGACGTCGGCGCGTAGTTGTTGGGAGAGGAGGGTTCCGTTGATGATTTGTGCAGTCATGATAGCGATGGGTAAAAAACAGGAAGAACCATGATTATAAGGGATGCACTGAAATGCATAGACCGCAAGTTGATCAACTCGACCAAGTTTTTCTTCTGGTTGGGACAGAATGGGTATTCAACGGGTTTTCGAGCGTGTATTTCGGATGAATTAAATGATGTAGATCATTTAAGTGGTCATTTAAGTGGTCATTTAAGTGGTCATTTAAGAGATAAATTAAGGGATTAAATAAGCGATTAAATAAGAGATTACTTCATGCAGTATTTAATCAAGTATTCAATGGATTGCTTTTTAAATTTGAACAATTATTAACGTTCAGGGCATCAATATGGCGGGAAAATTAGCTGTTTTAATTAAATAATTGCTAATAAACTAGGTCTGCTTTCTTAGATTTTTATGAATTTTCGACATACCTGTTGCGATAAAGTCAGAGTTTTTTTGATGAAAAACAAACATATATTTTGAATATATTGCATTGCAATGTTAATAAAATCGTTGCCTTTATTTGCAATAGAAAAAAAATAATGAAAATATTCTGCATAGCAGCAGTATTTCATAATATGAAAACGCATATCGCTATTTGGAAAATTAAAAAACCCCTGTTAGAATACCTACACTAAGAAAAGTAATGCCTATATTTGTCGATGTGCCACCGCGCAATTAACTCAAAAAGCGCACTAACAGGAGACCTTTTTATGTCACCCCAGATAGACCAAGTTTTGGCGCAAGCCGTCAATGATCCTGATGTTATGGAAACCAATGAGTGGCTTGACGCACTCGAATCAGTGATTGAAAACGAAGGGCCAGAACGTGCTCATTACCTGATGGAGCGCATGGTAGATTTGGCGCGTCGTCGCGGTGCGCATATTCCGTTCTCTAGTAATACCGCGTATGTGAACACAATTCCTGCTGACCAAGGCGAACATTGCCCTGGTAACCTGGAAATCGAAGAAAAACTGCGCTCCATGATGCGCTGGAATGCGATGGCAATGGTGGTGAAAGCCAATCGTCTCGATGGCGACCTCGGTGGTCACTTGTCCAGTTTTGCTTCATTGGCAAATATGCTCGGTATTGGTTTTAACCATTTCTGGCACGCACCGACCGAAGAACATGGCGGCGATTTGCTCTACATCCAGGGTCATTCTTCTCCTGGTATCTATGCCCGCGCTTTCTTGGAAGGCCGTCTGACTGAAGAGCAGTTATTGCATTTCCGCCGCGAAGTGGATGGCAAAGGTTTGTCTTCCTACCCGCATCCAAAATTGATGCCTGATTTTTGGCAGTTTCCAACTGTCTCCATGGGTCTTGGCCCATTGATGGCGATCTATCAAGCACGTTTCTTGAAGTACTTGCACGCACGTGGTATCGCTGACACAGAAAAACGTAAAGTCTGGGCGTTCTGTGGTGACGGTGAGATGGATGAACCAGAATCCATGGGTGCGATTGGTATGGCTGGTCGCGAACAACTGGATAACCTGGTGATTGTGGTGAACTGTAACTTACAACGTCTGGACGGTCCTGTCCGTGGCAACGGTAAGATCATTCAAGAATTGGAATCGGATTTCCGTGGCGCAGGTTGGAACGTCGTCAAAGTCATCTGGGGCTCAGGCTGGGATGAGCTGCTGGCAAAAGACAAGGAAGGCATCCTGCAAAAAGTGATGATGGAAACCGTTGACGGTGAATATCAAAACTACAAAGCCAAAGATGGCGCCTATGTTCGCGCAAATTTCTTCGGCAAACATCCAAAATTGCTGGAAATGGTCAGCAAAATGTCGGATGACGATATCTGGCGCCTGACTCGTGGTGGTCATGACCCACACAAAATCTATGCTGCATTTAAAGTGGCACAAGAAAACAAAGGTCAGCCAACTGTCATTCTGGCAAAGAGTATTAAAGGTTTCGGCTTCGGTAAGTCGGGTGAAGCACGTAACACAGCCCACAACACCAAAAAACTGGATGATGAAGCGATCAAAGCAATGCGCGACCGCTTCCAGTTGCCAATCGCTGACGCTGATCTGCCATCCATTCCGTTCTACAAACCTGCGGATGACACACCAGAAATGCAATATTTGCATGCACGTCGTGCTGCATTAGGCGGCTACCTGCCACAACGTCGTCAAAAAGCCGATGAGGCTTTGGTGGTACCTGCGTTGTCAGCATTCCAGGCAATGTTGGAACCAACGGCAGAAGGCCGTGAAATTTCCACAACAGCGGCTTATGTACGTATCCTGACAGCCTTGTTGCGCGATAGCAGCCTCGGTCAGCGTGTGGTGCCAATTATGGTGGATGAATCCCGTACATTTGGTATGGAAGGTCTGTTCCGTCAGATCGGTATTTTCAGCCAGGTTGGTCAGTTGTATGAACCAGTCGATAAAGACCAGGTGATGTACTACCGTGAAGATAAAGCCGGTCAGATTCTGCAAGAAGGTATTAATGAAGCGGGTGGTATGAGCTCATGGATTGCGGCAGCAACGTCCTACTCGACCAACAATCGCGTCATGATTCCGTTCTACACTTACTACTCGATGTTCGGTCTGCAACGTATCGGCGATCTGGCATGGGCAGCGGGCGATATGCGTGCACGTGGCTTCTTATTGGGTGGTACTGCTGGTCGTACGACATTGAACGGTGAAGGCTTGCAGCACGAAGATGGTCATAGCCATGTATTGGCTTCGACGATTCCAAACTGCGTTCCTTACGATCCTACGTTTGCGCATGAAGTGGCAGTCATTATTCATGACGGTCTGCGCCGCATGGTGACAGAGCAAGAAGACGTGTTCTACTACATCACATTGATGAACGAGAACTACAGCCACCCAGGTATCAAACCAGGTCAGGAAGAAGGCATCATCAAAGGTCTGTATCAGTTGCAACAATCTGCACAAACAACAAAACACCGTGTGCAGTTGATGGGCTCCGGTACGATTTTGCGTGAAGTCGTCGCTGCTGCTGCATTGTTGGAAAGTGACTGGGGTATTGCGGCTGACGTCTGGTCAGCACCATCCTTCACATTGCTGGCACGTGATGGTCAGGATGCAGAACGTTGGAATATGTTGCACCCAACCGAAACAGCACGTTTGCCGTACATCACACAATGCCTGAAAGATACACAAGGTCCTATCGTGGTATCGACAGATTACATGCGTACATTTGCAGAACAAGTTCGTGCGTTTATTCCTAAAGACCGTAGTTACAAGGTTCTGGGTACAGATGGCTTCGGTCGCTCCGATTCACGTGAAAAATTGCGTGAATTCTTTGAAGTGAACCGTTACTTCGTGGTGATCGCTGCATTGAAATCATTGGCTGATGAAGGTGCCTTGTCCGCTTCCGTGGTAGCACAAGCCATTACGAAATACGGTATCAACGCAGACAAACCGAATCCGGTCACTGTGTAAAACATGCGCGAGGGCTGCACCGCACGCCCTCGCACGATTGCATCCTGGAACGGTGCGCTGTGGTGCGCACCCTACGAAAGAAACGTAAACGGAGCTATTTTATGAGCGCAATTGAAGTCAAAGTACCAGATATCGGTGATTTCAAGGAAGTTGAAGTCATTGAACTGATGGTCAAAGTCGGCGATACCATCAAAGTGGATCAGTCATTGATCACTGTAGAATCTGACAAAGCAAGTATGGAAATTCCTTCCAGCCATGCCGGCGTCATTACCGAAATTAAAGTTAAAGTTGGCGACAAAGTTGCTGAAGGTTCTTTGTTGGTGTTGGTTGAAGCCACTGCTGGCGCGGCTGCACCTGCTGCAGTCCCAGCGCCTGCAGCCGCCCCTGCCGCAGCGGCGCCAGTTGCTGCCGCTCCAGTTGCAGCAGCACCAGCACCAGCACCAGCACCAGCACCAGCACCAGCACCATCACCAGCCGCTGCTCCTGCTGTGTCAGCGACTGCGCCGGCTGCGACTGCCAGCGCAGGCAAGGCACATGCGTCACCATCTATCCGTAAGTTTGCGCGTGAATTAGGTGTTGATCTGAGCCGTGTTGCTGGCTCTGGTCAAAAAGGCCGTATCACGCAAGAAGACGTACAAAATTTTGTTAAAGGCATCATGGCAGGTAGCACCGCCGTGGCTGCGGTGGCAGCACCAGTGGCTAAAAATGGTAGCGGCGCAGGTCTGGATTTATTGCCTTGGCCATCATTGGACTTCAGCAAATTTGGGTCTACTGAATTGCTGCCGCTGTCGCGCATCAAAAAACTCAGTGGCCCAAATCTGCACCGCAACTGGGTCATGATCCCGCACGTGACGCAATTTGATGAAGCAGACATTACTGGTCTGGAAGACTTCCGTAAATCGTCGAATGATGCATTGGTTAAATCTGGCGTTAAATTAACCATGTTGGCGTTTGTAATCAAAGCCAGCGTTGCTGCCTTGAAAAAATTCAAAGCATTCAATGCGTCCCTCGATGCGACGGGCGAAAATCTGATTCTGAAGCAGTACTACAACATCGGTTTTGCGGCGGATACACCGAACGGTCTGGTAGTTCCTGTCATCAAAAATGCGGATCAAAAAACCTTGTCGCAGATCGCTGTTGAAATGGGCGAATTGTCCGCACAAGCGCGCGATGGCAAGCTCAAGCCAGCCGATATGCAAGGCGCGACATTCACAATCTCTTCTCTGGGTGGTATTGGTGGTACTGCATTCACACCGATTATCAATGCGCCTGAAGTCGCTATTCTGGGCTTGTCGAAATCCAGCATGAAACCAGTCTGGGACGGCAAACAATTCGTGCCACGCCTGATGTTGCCACTGTCCTTGTCCTACGATCACCGCGTGATCGATGGCGCGATGGCTGCGAAATTTACTGCATATCTGGCGGATGTTCTGGCTGATCTGCGTAAAACCTTGCTGTGATTGGAGAGCATGCGATGAGTACAGTTGAAGTCAAAGTCCCGGATATCGGCGATTTTAAAGAAGTCGAAGTGATTGAGTTGCTGGTCAAAGTCGGCGATACCATTAAGGTTGATCAGTCTTTGATTACCGTCGAATCCGACAAAGCAAGTATGGAAATCCCTTCCAGTCATGCAGGTGTGATCAAAGAATTGCGCGTCAAGCTCGGTGATAAAATCGCCGAAGGTAGCTTGTTGTTGATCGTGGAAGCAGAAGGCGGTGCTGCTGCGCCGACCTCTGCCGCCGCGCCAGCTTCCACACCAGCACCTGTTGCAGCAGTATCTGCACCGGCAGCGCCAGTAGCTGCTCCGGCAGTCGTTGGCATCGTTGAAGTTAAAGTGCCAGATATCGGTGATTTCAAAGAAGTGGAAGTCATTGAATTGATGGTCAAAGTAGGCGATACCATTAAAGTTGATCAGTCATTGATTACAGTGGAATCTGACAAGGCAAGTATGGAAATTCCATCTAGTCATGCAGGTGTGGTCAAAGAAGTGAAAGTCAAAGTCGGTGATAAAGTTGCCGAAGGTTCGTTGTTATTGCTGGTGGAAGCGGCGGGTGCTACAGCTACTGCAGCTCCGGCAGCTCCAGCGGCTGCACCAGCTGCCGTTGCTTCCGCAAGCGCACCTGCAGCGCCAGCACCGGTGGCGTCTGGCTACACTGGTCAGGTCGATGTGCAATGCGACATGATGGTTCTGGGTGCGGGTCCCGGAGGTTATTCAGCAGCGTTCCGTTCGGCTGATCTGGGTCTCAATACTGTGCTGGTCGAAAAATATGCGGCACTCGGTGGCGTCTGCCTGAACGTGGGTTGTATTCCATCCAAAGCACTGTTGCACGTGGCAGCGGTGATCGATGAGACCTCGCACATGGAAGCACTTGGCGTGAGCTTTACAAAACCAAGCATCGATATCGACAAACTGCGCGGCTACAAAGAAAGCGTCATCAAAAAAATGACGACTGGCTTAGCTGGTATGGCAAAAGCACGTAAAGTCAATATCGTTCAAGGCGTTGGTCAGTTCCTCAGCCCTTATCATATCGAAGTGACCGCCGCCGACGGCACCAAAAAAGTGGTGCAGTTCAAACAAGCGATCATCGCAGCGGGTTCTTCTGTTGTGAACTTGCCGTTCGTTCCAACTGATCCACGTATCGTTGACAGTACAGGCGCGTTGGAATTGCGTCAGATACCAAAACGTATGTTGGTCATCGGTGGCGGCATTATCGGTCTGGAAATGGCGACGGTCTATTCCACACTCGGTGCGCGTATTGATGTCGTCGAAATGATGGATGGCCTGATGCAAGGCGCTGACCGGGATATGGTCAAGGTCTGGCAGAAGTTCAACGAAAAACGTTTTGACAACATCATGTTGAAAACTAAAACGGTTGGCGTTGAAGCACTCCCAGAAGGCATCAAAGTCACTTTTGCAGCTGCCGTCGAAGGCGAAACAGCACCGGCACCGCAATTGTACGATCTGGTGTTAGTGGCGGTCGGACGTAGCCCGAACGGCAAAAAAATCGCTGCAGATAAAGCAGGTGTGGCTGTGACTGACCGTGGTTTCATTAACGTCGACAAACAAATGCGTACCAACGTACCGCATATTTTTGCAATTGGTGATCTGGTCGGACAACCAATGCTGGCGCATAAAGCAGTGCACGAAGCACATGTGGCTGCCGAAGCAGCAGCAGGCGAAAAAGCCTACTTTGATGCTTCTGTCATTCCTTCTGTCGCTTACACTGACCCAGAAGTAGCATGGGTAGGTGTGACCGAAGATGAAGCTAAAGCTAAAGGTCTGAAAGTTGAAAAAGGCTTGTTCCCATGGATGGCTTCTGGTCGTGCAGTAGCAAATGGCCGTGACGAAGGCTTCACGAAGTTGATTTTTGATGCGGAAACCAAACGTATTGTGGGCGGTGGTATCGTTGGCACCCATGCGGGCGATATGATCGGTGAAATTGCGTTGGCGATTGAAATGGGTGCTGATGCAGTGGATATCGGTAAAACGATTCACCCACATCCAACTCTCGGTGAATCCATTGGTATGGCTGCCGAAGTCTATAAAGGCGTCTGTACCGACTTGCCACCACAGCGTAAAAAATAAGCTGATAGTGTCATTCTAAAAAACCGCGATCGAGGTCGCGGTTTTTTTATGCCTGTCTGCAAAGCATTACCCTACGTTGTCGCCGCCCTATTAAAAAAATAGTGTCCTATCTGTTATTCTGGCAACTTTCCGACCGACGTGAAAAGGCAAGCATCAACCATGGCTCAGCAAACGACACTACTGCGTAGAACGCGCCTTTTTGCGACACGATGCATCGTGACTTGCTTGTTATTGACCACCTCACTCTCATGGGCCACCAACGATCGCGAATGGGTCGGTACTTGGATGGCCGCTCCAGATCAGGTCGGTCCGCCACTGAAGGCGCAAACGATCAGACAGGTGATACGGTCCAGTATCGGTGTAAAACGTGTCCGCATCCGTCTCTCGAACCAATATGGCAAAGAACCGCTCGAGCTGGGCGCGATCCATCTGGCAACGCATACCAATGGTGCCGCGATCACACCAGGGAGTGATCATGTGGTTACGTTTAGTCGTAAGCCTCGTATCACGATTCCTGTTGGCGAAACTGTCCTGAGTGATCCCATCGACATGACGATTGCGCCGTTGCAGGAACTGGCAATTAGTATGTTCCTGCCGTCAGGGATTATCGCATCTACACAGCATGGAACTGGCATGCAAACCGTGTATTCGGTACTAGAAAAGGACGTGACCGCGGCGATTGATTTACCCCAGCCAGAAAAAGACGACAGCCGCTATTTTTTAGCAGATATTGAAGTATCGGGAGCGCGTGATGGACATGCGATTGTCGTGATTGGGGATTCAATTACCGATGGTGTCGGTTCGACGAACGATAAGAATGCACGCTGGACGGATATTCTCGCTGAACGCTTACATGCCGAAGCCAGGCTGTCTTCCATCGCTGTTCTGAATGCGGGCATCAGTGGTAATCGAATTCTGAACGATGGTGTGGAGCCGTTTGTCGGACCAAGTATGCTGACACGACTAGAGCGCGATGTGCTGTCCAAGCCGGGCGTTAAATGGGTCATGGTGTTTGGCGGTATCAATGACATCAGCGCTGCGAATGTGCTGCATTCTTCCAAGGATAAGGTCACGGTGGCGCAACTGATTCAGGGAATGACCAGCTTGATTAACAGGTCGCATGAAAAGGGCTTGAAAGTATGGGGTGCAACGATTCTGCCAAACGGGGGCACTGTCGGCATTATCGGTCACAGCGCCAATGGCGAAAAAATGCGACAAGAGCTCAATGCCTGGATACGTCAGTCAGCGGCTTTTGATGCCGTGATTGATGTCGATCGCGTACTAGCCTCACCTGACCGACCTGCGCAACTCGCTCCGGAATTTGATAGCGGTGATCACACGCATCCCAATGACGCAGGTTATCGCGCGATTGCTGATGCGGTTGATCTGAAGCTGTTTTCTGACACGCTTAAAACGACGACTCGGCGTAATGGTAAGTAGGATCTTAGATTTTAGTTTTTGTTGGTATCAACCAGCTTATTGATCAGCTCTTGTGGAATTGCTTGACCATTCGCACTCAACTGGCGGACAGTTTCGTGAAGAAGTTGCATGCGGACGATTTTTAAAACTGCTGATGCGATGATGCCGACGATAGGGATGAGGAGTGCGATGATGGGAATGAAAACGGGAGACACGTCGGTGAATGCATTCATGGTGGTCTTTCTTGGCTAGTTAGCGTGTTACCTGAGACGGAGATCGTTTGTATTACAAATGATGATTGTGAGAAATATATTAGCACGCAATTCTGGTGATAGAAATACAAGTTGCTAAAGCATCTGTTTTTTTGGTTGCGGAGTATAGCGCAGTGTTTGTTTCATGTGATTCTATTACTGACGGAGCAGTTTCTACAGACGACAAGAATACACGCTGACCTGATTTGCTGGTAAAGCGCTTACAACGTTGCTATGCACTCTCATTCATTACCGTGCTGAACGCTGGTATTGGTGGTAGTAACGGTAATAGCGCTATTATCGATAATTGCCCATTGAACGATGGCGCTGATCCTTTTGTAGACCCCGGCATGCTCTTACGATCAGAACACGGTGTGTTGTCCAAGCCACGTGTTCGATGGCCCATGTTTGCGAGCCGGATTCAATCATATTACTGCGCCACACGGTTTCATTTTCTCCTGTGCAAAATTTTGTCTTAGGTGCTGAAACCTGTCGATATTTTTTACATTAAAGAACTCACCTTATTCGTTGAGATTCTTAACTCATTGAATTTATTAAGATAATTTAATTTTTGAAGAGCTGGTACGATTCGTGCTGCTTTAAAGCACATAGCTACTAATTTTAAATTACTCTGGAGAATAATGTGAATATTGTAAAAAAGATTACAATTTTAGCGACCTTCGCATCATTTGGTTTGCTTGCATTGATGCCTTTAAGCGCTTCAGCAAATGTGGTGACATTTAACGATATTTCCGGTAACCCAGGTTCCTCATTTACTTCTGGAGGTTTCCAATTTACCGGTACTAACACCTACGCTTGGGCACCGGGCGGCGGCGGAGCAAATAATGGAACTGAAAACCTCATCGTTGGTTACCACGGTGGGTTTACGATTACGAAAGTAGGCGGTGGAGAATTTACTCTTAACCAATTGGATGCCGGTCTAAGTTGGTATACGTCTGATCCATCGTGGGTTGTTTCTGTAGGTGGTGATTTGATCACATTGAACCATAGCTATCAGACCTTTACATTCGACAATTTGACCAATGTGACTTCAGTTACGGTGTCTTCTGCGCCAAACGATGGGTACTTGGCTTTTGATAACATAGTAACTGATGCAAATGTTCCAGAACCTGCAACTTTATTGCTGTTTGGATTAGGGATGGCCGGCTTAGCCACTGCGCGCAAGAAAAAGCAAAGCTAAGTACAAAAAAATACCCGGTTCTTTACTGGGTTTTTTTTCGACAAAAATTCATACATGCAAGACGGGAACAACCCGCCCAAACTATTCAGGCCTTATCACGCCTCATAAGGGCGCCGATTGTATTCGCCCATTGGACCGTGTATGACAACATTTAAAAGTGCAGGCCGACGTAAAACAACGGGATATTCGCCTTTTTCATCCGATGCAGTGACCAGAGAGAATATGTGAGCAATCCCGCAGAGAGAATATGTGGGTTTCCGCCTGCTTGTTCGTACATATCAATGTCGTTTCCGGTGTAGCCATTTTCTCCACGTACATGTGTGTAATAGGTAGTGACATGAAGAAGATTTGATATCACGGAAGTACCGAGAACACTTTGCGCATAGGGCGAATTGTGAAGTCCCTTTTTTTGAATAACGATTTCCCCGACCAATGCCGAAGTCACCAAACCTGACGCCGCAATCAATTGCATCTGCGTTTGACTAAAACTGGCATCTGGCTCCGTAGCGCGCGTTACGCCGCTAAATATCGAACCACCAGGGCGAGGCACCGCGACAGAAATGTCTGTGGCGCCAAATGCATCGTAGAACAAGGCGTGACCTGCTTCATGTATATAGATGCTGCTATAGATCCCGCTAATAGTCTAGATTGCATTGCCCATTTCTTTTTCCGCGGCATGACTGATCGTTGGCAAGAGAATGAAAAATACAAATGCAAAATAACGATGAAGAGACATGGCTGATAAGTTATGTCTAAATGACACACACTGTTAAAGCGCCAAATTATAAATCCTAATATGTAATAAGCGGCGTTAGTGCTAAGTCCTTCATTGACCAATACGTCGTAAATTACACGAGGCAGGGTGTAACCCACGCTACTATTGCGTTTGAATCAACTTGGTAGATTGCTCTAGCACTACGACTGAATATCCATATCCATGGCAATATCGCTTTTGACTGTCACCGCTTTAGACAAAGCAATTTGTGCGTCACGGAAAACGGATCAGAAAGTGTCGTTGTCTGAGCGCAGCGAGTTTCGACACTTTCCCGTTTTACGTGACGCACAAATTGTGCTGACACGTAGTGACGGCACCCGCAGGGCAAAGTCAGCGTCGCCTTTCTTTTGCTTACTTTACTTTGGCGAAGCAAAGAAAAGTAAGTGGCCGCCGGGCCACACCCGGCTTGGCTCTACGAAGTGCGATCGTTTTACGGATCAATAATGATGTAAAAATAAAGTAATAAAGAGGATCTGAGGACATTAGAATTGGCTTTGATAACGGCATCTACTGAGCATATCTACTAGCCGACATACGCTTATAGCGCGCCAATTTATAAGTCCCAATAAACAGCATTTGTGCTAATCCCCTCTGTTAATCAATAACTAGAGGCATTTCCGGAGACTAAATCTTTTTGTCAGCATGCAGCCGCAAACCCACTCAAATCGAATTCAAGTGCGATTCTTTTTTTGTTTGAAAATTTCAAGTATTACTGGCCCAAGCCAAAAAGATATGGGACCAAGAAAACCAAAAGAGATGATGATGGACGATAAGAGTGAATGCGTAAATAACGCAATTAGTGCAATGATAAGTAGTTCAATTATCAGGCAACAAATAATGGTTTTACTCAGAGGATTCAATGAAGTCAAAGTGCTTGATAAGGACATAGTGTTCCCCTGTCGGTAGTTGTCAACAAAGATGTCGCGTCAAGTCATGCTGCTAGCATTAGTTCCTCTGCCTGATTTCGTTTCGGATTCAGCCAGACCTCGTCCTTCAATTTCCAATCCCGCGTCGCACCAGACCAGC